>CAWESJ010000257.1:0-7377 GCA_963811015.1 uncultured Alphaproteobacteria bacterium
GCATTCGCCGTGATCAGCTACACGCAGCACGCAGCCTATGTGGTGTTCGCCGCCGCCGGGTCATGGCTCGGCGCTTTCGCCTCCGTCACCTGGCTCAGGCGCGCGCCGCCATAGTGCGTTTCCCGCCGCGCGCGCTCATTTCGACAAGATCGTGAAGCCCTGCTCCTTGAGAAATCTTGGTCGCGGCTTGCGACGATAAAAACGCGACGAAGCGCTCCGCGTCGGGATTTTTCGAGGCCGCGACTATGGCGACCGGATAGACGATCGGGCTGTGCGAATCCTCCGGAAATACGTCAACCACCTTCACTTTTGGCTCAGCCTTGGAGTCCGTCGCATAGACGATTCCGAATTGGGCTTCGCCGCGCGAAACGAGGTTCAGCGCATTGCGAATATTATCCGCCTGCGCGAGCTTGGGTTCGACGGCGGACCAGATCCCGAGCTTTTCGAGCGCCTGCTTGGCGTAAATTCCGCCTGGGCAGGCGTCTATGGTGCAAACCGCGATCTTGCCGTCGCCGGTGGCCCCGGCGAGATCAAAGCCCTGCGCGATCTTGAGGTCGGCGTTCGCATCCGCCGGCTCGATCAGCACGAGCGCATTGCCGAGCAAATTGCGCCGGGTGCCCGGGCAAATCAGCTTCGCCTTATCGAGATAATCCATCCATTTCAGATCAGCGGAGATGAAAACATCGGCGGGCGCGCCCTGCTCGATCTGCTTCGCGATCACGGCGGAGGAAGCGTAGACGATCGGCGGGGTCTTGCCGGTTTGGGCCGTCCAGGCCGCGGCTATGGCGTCGAGCGCGGTCTTCATGCTGGCCGCGGCGAAAACCGTCGGGCCTTTTCCCTTGGCCTTTACCGCCGCGGCGGCCGAAGGATCTTCGGCCAAGCCGGGCTGCGGCAGAGCCGAGCAGGCGATCGCCAAGGCCAGCGCCAAGGCGTTAAATTCGCGCCGCGTGAATCCTATCATGCGTCCCCCCTTCAAGTCGTTCCGCCTGCGCAAATATGCAGGCCCGCTGCTTCCGCATCCAAGAGACGAGCGCAGTTTTCGGCAAATCACGCGCGACGCAAGGCTGCGTAAGCGGGTTCAAGCCTGGAATTACGCAAAGCCGAGCATCGACGGAACCGAGCCTGGACGCGCGATCGGCGCCTCCGCCCCGACCGCCATTCGCAGGCCCGCCTTGGCGGCGAGGCCTTCCTTCCCATATTCCATTTGATATAGATCCGGCAAGAGCTTCGGCAGAGATCAACGCCGCTCCCCGAGCCGTTTCGCCGCCTCGGCGAATTCCGCAAGGGCTTCGCGCAGCTCCTCGAGCGTATGTACGGAGCGCGGAAGCATGATGCGGACGGTCTGGTCGCCGAACGTGAGGTCGAGGCCGTCCGGGTCAAGCCCGATGGCGCGCCAGGCGCCGTTGGGGGCTCCGGCCAATGCGGCGGCGTAGAGCGCCAGCGCATCCTTATGCGCCGAGTTGATATGTGCGAGCGCTTCCGCTTCGGCGCCGACAAGGCCGTCGGCCTGGGCGATGGATGTCATGAGCGCGGCCGCCGGGAAGCTGCCGGTTCGGCCGAAGCCGCCGTTCAAATAGCCATGATCGAGCGCAACTCGCCAAAATGAGAAATCGGCGAAATCGGCGTAAAGCGCGGATCGGGGATGCTTCGCCAAAAAGCGCGCCTTCAGTTTCGCGCGCGCGATCGGATCGCTGACGCGTTCGGCGCGCCCCATGAGCGTCAGGCGCGGATGCGCGAGCGGATCGCCTTCGCCGCCTTGCGCGAGAAGAAGGGAAACGCGGGGATCGGCCGCGATATGCCTCGTATGGGCCGCGAGCTGCGATACGAGCAGGATAGGGCTGCCGTCCGGCGTCGTCGCCACATTGACCAGGCTTGCGAAGGGGGCGCTTTCCGGCGGGGACAAGGTTGCGAGCGCGCCGGCGCGGATGACGCGCAGGAGCCGCTTGGCTTCCACCAGGGCGTCATAAGGCTGCGCGGGCGCGGCTTGATCGGCGTTTTGCGCATCGGTCATCAACGATTGCTTCGTCAGGCGAGTGGGAAGGGGCTTTGGCGCTGGCCGGGCAATGCGCCTCGCCGGGCGGCGAAGCGCTTGCTCGACCTCTTTGGCGGGCTTATCGCCGACCTTTGGCATGTTCCGAAAAAGGGCGCGGCGTCTCCGACCGCGCCATGCTCAGGCGGCAGGCGCAGCCGTCAATGCAGGCTCACCATTTCGAGCTCATGCTGCATGGCGTTGGCCACGGCGGCGTCGCGCGAATCGGTGACGGCGATCGGCGTGCCGTCGGCCGCCAGCAGGGCGAAAAGCCGCAACCCAGGCTGCAGCGGCGGGACCGCCGGAAACATTTTGCTCACATCCTCGGAGAGGATCGGCCTCAAATAGGCGACGCGGCCGCCGCCCAAGCTCGCCAGCTGCTCATTGGTGAGCAACGGGGCGGCTTCGCTTTTGGTCTCATTCAACATCATGGCTTCTCCTGCCTCGCGGTCTTGCTCAGACCCGCCTTCGCGCGAACCATCAGTCTCGCGCAATGACTTCGACCTTTTGGACATTCGGCACCGGTTCGCGACGAACCAACTCCCTCAACGTATCGAGACATTCTTGAAGCTCTGGAGCCTAGGTCCAAGGGACCCTGAAAGGCGTCCCACGGCCTCCGCCGTGAATCGAATATGGCTCCACGGGTCCGCGTTTCAAGACCGGCCGGCGCATGTTGTAGCCTGTTTGTTCTTGTGGCGGCCTTCTTCTTGGGACGGAATGCAAAAGGCCCGGCGATGAGCCGGGCCTTTGTCGTCGCGTTTTGTATTTACCTTGTCGCTGCGGCTCAGGCCGCCTCTTCAATATCGGCTTCGTCGGCCTCGACCTCTTCGGTCTTGCCGCGACGGGGACCCTTTTGCAATTGCGCTTCGATCGCCTTCAGCGATTCCGTTTCGGTCAGCTTTTGCACGACGACGATTTCGCGCGCCATGCGATCGAGCGCCGCTTCATAGAGCTGCCGCTCGGAATAGGACTGCTCCGGCTGCGCGTCCGACCGATAGAGATCGCGCACGACCTCGGCGATCGAGATCAAGTCGCCGGAGTTGATCTTGGCTTCATATTCCTGCGCCCGGCGCGACCACATGGTCCGCTTGATCCGCGCCCTGCCGGCCAAGGTGTCGAGCGCCTTTTTGACGATATCGGCGTCGGCGAGCTTGCGCATTCCCACGCTTGCGACCTTCGGGGTTGGCACTTTCAGAATCATCTTGTCCTTGATGAAGCTGATCACGAACAGCTCCAACTTGAAGCCGGCGACGACCTGTTCCTCGATCGCGACGATCTGGCCGACGCCATGGGCCGGATAGACGATAAATTCGAGCGGCTTGAACCCTTGCCTGGTCGAATTCCCGACCTTCGCGGGCTTGCCGACCGCCATGGCCGGCTTTTCGCCTTGCTTGGCCTCGTCGGGCTTCGGCTCCGCCGTGCGCGCAGCCGCGACCTGCGCGGGCGCGACCGGCGTCGCCGGCGGGGCCGAAACGGCGGCGGCCGGCTTGGCCGATGCCTTTTCCGCTTGATCAGGGCCAGCATGCGCTTTCGCGCCGTTCAACGCGGCGAGCAAGGCGTCGGCGGCGACAGACCTCACAGTTGTTTTCTTCTCGATTTTTTTTGTCACCGTTGTCCGCTCATTTTCCCTTGGGGTCTGGTTCAAGGATATGGCCTGCGCCGCGGGGGCCGCCGCTTTGTCGATTGGCTTTTGTGGACTGGTCGCCCGAGGCGGCGAAGCCGCGGGCGCGGAGTTTCTCTGGACTCCGCGGCGTCGGCCGCTCGGACGGAGACGATCCGTTCGGCGGCGGCGCGCATCGAAAGCGGAGTTTTACGCGCGGCCGACTCCGGCTGCGCGGTTTTCACGCGTGACGAAACCCTGCCCGCCGGCGTCGGGCGGAGCGCCTTCGCCGCTTCTTTCTCCGTCGTTGTCGCCGTCGCCGCCGACTTGACGGCTCGCGCCGCAGTCTTGGCCGGTTGCGGCGAACGCTTTGGCGCGGCGCGCGTTCGCGTGACGGTTTTTGCCGAAGTGGCGCGCGCCGCCTCGGCTCGGGCTTTCCGTTTCGCGCCGGCGGCTTCGGACGAAACGGCCGTCTTGCCGCGTTCGGCGCTCGGCTTCGCCGCGACGGAGGCCTTGGCGGCGCTCCGTTTCGCTGCGGCGGAGCCATTCAAATTGATCTTGCTCGAGTTGATCTTGCTCGAGCTTCGTCTGGCCGCAGCCGTCCGCGCCGCCGCCGCAACGCGCTTTTGCGATTTCGGCTCCGCCGCGCCCTTGGACGTTTTCGTCTTGGCTTTTTCCTTGCTGGCTGGCGCTGCCTGACGGACAGCGGCTTTCGCCTTCGACGGCTTTATTGTCTTCTTGACGGACGCCATAAGCAGAGCGCTCCTTTTTTGTCCCGCTTTGGAGACGGGACGGGTCATCGACGGCGGAAATAAGGTCCGCCGGTCACAGAACCCCGCTTTCGCGCCCAGGAAAGACGCGAAGCGGGTTGTTCCTATACGATGATCATCCGTCTATGACGTGGCGGGATCAGCGAGACGCGGTTTTGGCCCGCGCCAAGCGTCATAAAAATAATCGCCTTGGCGCTTTGCGAAGCTCTCCAAGACGCGGATGACTGATAGATGGTCGCAAGCTTGCACTTTGGCGACTATTTGAAGAATGTAGCACACAAAAGAGCGAAAATCAAAAAATATGCTACGGGCGCCTCGATTTCGGCGCCAGTTCGCCCCCGACCGCCCGAACTCGGGTTGGGAATCCGGCCCCGCTTCGGCGCCTGGACGGCGCTCTAGTCCCCCGTGCCGGGCTCGGCCGAAAAATACGCGTCGAATTTGCCGGGCTTGCCGTCGAAGGCCTTGGCGTCCGGCAGCGCCTCCCGCTTGACCGTCACGTTCGGCCAGGTCTTGGCCATGGCGCGATTGAGCTCCAGCCATTTTTCGAGCCCGCGCTCGGTGTCCGGCTTGATGGCTTCGGCGGGGCATTCGGGCTCGCAGACGCCGCAGTCGATGCATTCGTCCGGATGGATCACCAGCATGTTCTCGCCCTCGTAGAAGCAATCCACCGGGCAGACTTCGACGCAATCCATGTACTTGCATTTGATGCAGTTCTCGAGGACGACGTAAGTCATGATTCATGCTCCTTGGGGGCGGGGCCCACGAGGCCTCGACAAACGCCTCGAATCTCCAGCGGCTGCGCCGCCGGTTCGGCCCGAGCTTTTCCGGGCGGAGCCGGCTTGAGCGCAACTTATTGATTTTACAAAAGTAATTTCTTCACTGGAGGCGCCCGGCCGCCGCATGCACTAGCGCCTTTGCGCTCTATAAGCAAGGCGATTCACGGGCGCCGCCGCGCGAGCCTGGCTCCGGCCGAGGCGCCGCGCTCAGTCCTGCCGCGCCGCGTCTGGCGCGAGCTCCTCGAACAGCAGCTTCGCCTCGGGAAAGCCGCCCCGCCGCGTTCCCGGATCGATGATTTTCAAAACCCGCACCTGGCGCTCCAGCGCGATCGTCAGGACGTCGCCTGGTCCGACGGGCTTGGCCGGCGTCTCGATCCGCCGCGCGTTCAGTCTGACATGCCCTTCGAGCACGAGACGGGCGGCGAGGCCGCGGGTTTTCGCGACGCGGGCGAACCACAGCCATTTGTCCAGCCGTTGCCGTTCGTCCATGAATTTTCTTCGATAAAGGGGCGCAGGCGAAATGTAATCATCCGCATCGGCGCGATCAAGCGAGCAGCCCGCCTTTCGTCGGCGCCAGCGGATTGCTGACGAGCGCCTCGCCGTCCGCACGATCGGGCGCAGGGAGCCCGGCGAAAGCATTCCATAGCCCTTCGACGAAGGCCGGCTCGAGGTCGCGCAAAATAAAGACGATGCGCGAGCCATGGTCGTCGTCGGGCCATGCCGCAAGGCGCGCCGGCGGATGGAAAACATGCTGCACGCCATGAATGACGACGGGCCGCGACGGATCGTCGGCGAGCGCCGCGATTCCCTTGACCCGCAAAAGATTCGGGCCGTGCGCGTTGCGCAGCAATTCGAGGAAGAGGTCGAACGCCGCCGTGGAGATTGGCGTCTCATGACGCAGGCAGAAGGCGCGGATGCGCGCGTCATGCCGGTTCACGTCATGCGGCTCATGATGATGGCCATGCGCGGGCGCGAGTCCGGCCGTCGCGGCGGTTTTGGCCGGAAAGGCCTCCGCGTTCAGCCAGCCCTGCACGTTGAGGCTTTTGCGGGTCGGGTCGTAAAGCCCGGCGTCGAGCAGCGCTGCCGCCGTCGCTTCCCCTTTCGCGGCGTCGAGCAGGCGGGCGCCGGATCGAGGCGCGCGAGGCGCGCGCGCAGCTCCGGGAGGCCGGCGTCATTGTCGAGAAGATCCGTCTTGGCGAGGACGAGCCGGTCGGCGACGGCGGCTTGCTTCACGGCTTCTTCATGGGCGTCGAGCGTCGCCTGCCCGTTCACGGCGTCGACCAGCGTGACGACGCCGTCGAGGCGAAACCGAAGCATGAGATAGGGGTGGTACATGATCGTGTGCAGGACGGGGGCGGGATCGGCGAGCCCCGTGGTCTCGATCACGACGCGTTGGAAAGGCGCAATGCGGCCATTGTCGCGCTTGCGCAGGGCGTCCTCCAGCGTCGCGATCAGATCGCCCCGGATCGAGCAGCACAGGCAGCCCGAGGTCATGACCAGCATGTCGCCGACCGCATGCTCGACCAGGAGATGATCGAGGCCGATCTCGCCGAATTCATTGATGATGACCAAAGCGTCGGCGAGCGCCGGGTCGCGCAGCAGCCGATTGAGCAGGCTGGTCTTGCCCGCGCCGAGAAAGCCCGTGACGATCGTCAGAGGGAAAGGCGGCGGCGGCCGATTGTCGCGGCTTGCGGCCTCGGCTGGCGCCGCCGCTTCGTCCGACTTTTGGCCGATCGCGGCTTGCGGCTCATTCCGCGGCATTGGCGTCGGAATGGCCGGGCTTGGGCTTGCTCGCGCGGGCGGCCGTTTTGGTCGCGCCGGCCGGCTTTTGCGCGAGTTTCGCCGCCGGCTTGGCATGTTTGCTTTTGTCGCTCGCGACCTTGGCGGGCTTGGCTTTCTTTTCGGTGACCTTTGTCGCGGCGACCTTGGTCTTTTCGGCCGGGGGGCTCTTTACGGCGGGCTTGGCTTTCTCGCTCGCCCTGGTCTTCTCGGCCGCCGCGTGTTTGGCCGCTTTCCCTTTTTTCGGCGAAGCAACCGCGTCGCCGCTGCCGATCGCCCGGGATCGGCCCGCGCTTCGTGACGGTGTCGGCCATGCGCCCGGACCGCGGCGAGGCGCTCCCGTCTGCCGCTCAGCTTCGCCGCGCGCGCGCCGGTTTCGGCCTCAGGCGCGGAGGCCGTCTCCGCGGCGGGCGCGGAATTTGC
>CAWESJ010000258.1:0-7729 GCA_963811015.1 uncultured Alphaproteobacteria bacterium
CGACATCGGCGGATTTTGGCAACCCTTGCTCAACCTTTTCGCGCATATGCGCGAGCGCCGGTTCATTCAATCCTCGTTCGAGGTCCGCTATCTAGTCGCCGAAAAGATCGAGGACATCGTGCCGATGATCGAGACGGCCGCAGCCAAGGCGGAACTGCTCGGCGCGCGGAAGGACATCATTGATCCGCGATTGTAGGATTTCTCGAGGCGTGACTTTTGGCGCGACAACAGCTTTCTTTGGCGGGGCTCAATTGTGACCTTCGACGCCTGATATCGGACATGAATTTCAAGGCTGACCCGGACGAACGTCTGCTCTCGCCGCCGAGCGCCTCGACGCCGGCGCGCAGGCGGGGATTCGCTCTGCTTCTTGTCATCTGCCTTTTGCTCCACGCCGGCTTGGTCGCCGTCCTGCTTTATCGCGACAGATCCGCGCCCGAGGAGGCCCCGCGCGACGAGGAAATTCCGGTGGAGGTCCTGGTCGAGCCCCCGCCCGAGCCCGAACCGCCGCCGCCGCCGCCCCAGCAGCA
This sequence comes from uncultured Alphaproteobacteria bacterium, assembly GCA_963811015.1. Classification (GTDB taxonomy): domain Bacteria; phylum Pseudomonadota; class Alphaproteobacteria; order Rhizobiales; family Beijerinckiaceae; genus Methylocapsa. The sequence continues at coordinate 528 of CAWESJ010000258.1, forward strand.
GGCGAAGGAGAAGCCGCCGAAAATAAAGATGCAGGACGACGAAAAGCCCGCTTTCGACGCGCCGAGGACGACGAACCAGGAGACGGTCGAGAGGGACGCGCCGGACAAGGAGACGCAATCGCCGCGCGTCGCGCCGATGACGAAGCAAACGGCGGAAAAGCCGGCGCCGGAAAAGCAACCGGAAACGACGCCGCAACAGCCCGTCGCGCAGCCCGAGGAGCAAAGCGCGCCGCAAAAGCTCGCCGACGACAAGCCGGACGCCGAGGCTCTCGACAAAGCCGTGCCTGAACCGCCGAAACGGCCGCAGGAACAGCCAAAGGAAAAGAAGACGCTGGCAGAGACCAAGACGCCGCCCGCGCCGGCAAAGAGGCAGACCGTCGCCGACCAGCTCGCGGCCTTGAATTCGCTCCCGGATTTCAAGATCGGATCCCTGGCGAAGCCTGCGCCTGTCGCCGGCGGCACGGAGCGGACCACCTATCTCTCGATCCTCTTCGGCATGATCATGCGGCAGATGCATTTTCCGCCCGGGCTCCGCGAGCGCCATGTCTTGGGCGAGGGAATTGTCTCGTTTTATGTCGACGAAGCAGGCCATTTGACCCATCAGGCGATCTATCGCTCGAGCGGGCTTCCCGAGCTTGACGCCGCGGCGATCAACGCAGTGCGCCGCGCCGCGCCCTTCCCGGCCCCGCCGAGAGGCGATCCGCACGCGATCTGGTTCCATTTCGACACCAGATGAGCCGGCCTCGAAACGCCTATCGCGCGCCCGACTTCATCAGCTTGTAGGTGATGGCGTCGGTCAGCGCCTGGAACGAGGCGTCGATGATATTGGCCGAGACGCCGACCGTCGACCAGCTTTCGCCGGCCTTGTCGCGAAACTCGATCAGGACGCGGGTGACCGCATCGGTGCCGCCCTGGAACACCCGGACGCGATAATCGACAAGCTCGAGATCCGCGATGAAACATTGATATTTGCCGAGGTCCTTGCGCAAAGCGAGGTCGAGGGCGTTGACCGGCCCTTCGCCCTCGGCGGCGGAGATCAGGGTCTCGCCATTGACGCGGACCTTGACGGTCGCTTCCGAGACCGTGACCAGATCGCCTTGCGCATTATGGCGGCGCTCGACATCGACGCGAAACCGCTCGACCTCGAAATAATCGGGCACTTCGCCAAGCGCCCGGCGCGCGAGAAGCGCGAATGAGGCGTCGGCCCCTTCATAGGCGTAGCCGAGCGCCTCTTTCTGCTTGACCTCTTCGAGCAAATGGACGACGCGCCGATCGTCCTTGTCGATGCGCACGCCGATCCGCTCGAGCTCGGCGAGAATGTTGGATTTTCCGGCCTGGTCGGAGACCAGCAGCCGGCGCTTGTTGCCGACGCTTTCCGGTGCGACATGCTCATAGGTGCGCGGCGCCTTCATGACCGCCGAGGCGTGGATGCCGGCCTTGGTCGCGAAGGCCGAGGCGCCGACATAGGGCGCGTGGCGGTTTGGCGCGCGGTTCAATAATTCGTCGAGCGTGTGGCTGATCTTGGTGAGCGTCGCAAGCTTTTCGAACGGCACGCCGATCTCAAATTTCTCCGCGAAATCGGGCTTCAGCAAAAGCGTTGGGATCAGCGAAACCAGATTGGCGTTGCCACAGCGCTCGCCGAGGCCATTTAGCGTCCCCTGGATCTGCCTTGCGCCGGCGCGAACGGCGGCGAGCGAATTGGCGACCGCGTTTTCGGTGTCATTATGAGCGTGGACGCCGAGATGCGAGCCCGGCACATGGCGCGCCGTCTCCGCGACGATGCGCTCGACCTCATGCGGCAAGGTTCCGCCATTGGTGTCACAGAGAACCACCCAGCGCGCCCCCGCCGCATGGGCCGCCTTGGCGCATTGCAGGGCGTAACCCGGGTTCGCCTTGAACCCGTCGAAGTAATGCTCGCAATCGAGGATCGCCTCGCGTCCCTTGGCGAGCGCGGCGGCAATCGATTGCACGATCGAGTCGAGATTTTCCTCGAGCGTGCAGCCGAGCGCGACCTCAACCTGAAAATCCCAGGTCTTGGCGACATAAGTGATGGCGTCGGCGTCGGCGGCGAGCAGGCTCGCCAAGCCCGGATCATTGGCCGCCGACCGCCCCGCCCGCTTGGTCATGCCGAAGGCGGCGAAACGCGCCTGGCGCAGATTGGGCCTTGCGGAAAAAAATTCGGTGTCGAGCGGATTGGCGCCCGGATAGCCGCCCTCGATGTAATCGAGCCCGAGGCTGTCCAGCATGGCGGCGATATGACGCTTGTCGGCGAGGGAGAAATCGACGCCCGTGGTCTGCGCGCCATCGCGCAAGGTCGTGTCGAATAGCGTGAGTTTTTCGCGCGTCATGGCCGCCCGCCCGGCGCCGGAGCCGACAAGCTTTTCTTCATGCGCGTGTTGCCGAGCCATTCGCCGTCGATTGCAATCGTGTTGCGTCGCTCCGCGATGAAGCCTCGCTTCTCGAACAAGGGTTTCGCGGTGTCGCTCGCGTCCACCACAAGCGCCGGAATTTTCCGCGCCGCTGCGAGCTTCTCAATCGCGTCGACCAGGGCGCTGGCGACGCCCGCGCGGGCGACGGCCGGATGGACATAGAGCTGATCGATCAAGCCGCCGTCGCGAAGCGCGATGAATCCGACAGGCGAGCCTTCCATCAGCGCGACAAGGCTCAGGCCCTTGCCCAGAGTCTCACCAAGCGCAGCCTGATCGTCGGCCAGCGTGGCCCAGGCGCGCCGCTGCGCCTCGTCATAATCGTCGAGGGTCAATTCCTCGATCGCGGCGAGCCTGATCTCGGCGAGAAGCGGGAGGTCGGCGGGCAAATAGGGCCGCAGCGCAGGCTTTGCGATAACGCGCGCGTTCATCGCTTTGGCTCCCAGGAGGTTGTGCCATCTTTGTTGTCTTTCAGCGCAATGCCCATGGCGTCGAGTTCATCACGGATGCGGTCGGATTCGGCCCAGTTTTTCGCGGCCCGGGCTTCGAGACGCGCCTTGATCAGGCGCGCGACATGAAGCTCGTCGATCATCGCGAGCGTCCCCGGCCGCCAATGGCTCCAATCGGCCATGCTCCTTTCGAAAAGCCCGAGCAAATGCCCGCAGGACGCGAGACGCGTCCCCGCGAAAGCGACCTCCTCCAATGTTTCCTTGTAGAGGCGCCGAAGCGCGGTTATGGCGTCGGGCGTGTTCATGTCATCGCTCATCGCCTGCATGAAATCGTCCGGAATCATCGCCGGCGAGGCCGCGAATTGCTTGGCGAGCGGATACCACCGATCAAGTTCGCGCTGGCTTTCGCGCAAGCTCGAGACGGTCAAATCGATCGGTTGGCGATAATGCGTCTTCAACATGGTCAAGCGGACGGCCTCGCCCGGCCAGTCGGCGAGGATCTCGCGAATGGTGCGAAAATTCCCCAGGCTCTTGGACATTTTCTCGCCCTCGACCTGGAGATGGCCATTGTGCATCCAGATATTGGCCATCACCTCATGGCCGAAGGCGCAGCAGCTCTGCGCGACCTCGTTTTCATGATGCGGAAAGACGAGGTCTATGCCGCCGCCGTGAATGTCGAAGGTCTCGCCCAAATGCTTCCAGCTCATGGCCGAGCATTCGATATGCCAGCCCGGACGGCCGCGGCCCCAGGGGCTTTCCCAGCCCGGCTCATTTGGCGCTGAGGGCTTCCACAGCACGAAATCCATCGGGCCCCGCTTATAGGGCGCGACCTCGACCCTGGCGCCGGCGATCATGTCGTCGAGCGGGCGCTTCGAGAGCTTGCCGTAATCCGGCATGGACGGCACGTCGAACAGCACATGGCCTTCCGCGACATAGGCGTGGCCCTTGGCGATCAGCTTCTCGATGATCTCGACCATTGCCTTCATATGCGCCGTCGCGCGGGGCTCGACGCTGGGCGCCAAGCAGCCCAAGGCGGCGGCGTCTTCATGGAAGATCGCCGTCATCTCCTCGGTCAGCACGCTGATGTCGACGCCGCGCTCCGCCGCGCGCGCGTTGATCTTATCGTCGACGTCGGTGATGTTGCGGACATATTTGACATTGTCCGGGCCGAATTCATGGCGCAGCAGGCGGAACAGGACGTCGAAGACGATCAGCATGCGGCCATTGCCGATATGCAGATGGTCATAGACCGTCGGGCCGCAGGCGTAGAGCCGCACGTTCGCGCGATCGATCGGCTCGAAATCCTGCTTCTGGCGAGTCAACGTATTATAGAGCCGCAACGACATGTCTTCCCCTTGAGCGTCTTTGCTGCCTGGGGTGTCGAGGTCTAACTCTTAAGAGGACAAGACGGCTCCAGCCAGCGGCAAGGCTAGCCGATACAAATGGCGGTGGTCGAAATAATGGTCCGGCAAGCGCCGATCAAGCTCGTCATCACCGAACTATGCGCGCCCAAGGCTTGCCGCGTCAAGCATTTCGCCCGAGCGTCAAATGGTTTCGGCGAGTTAACGGTTTTTTCAAGCGCTTTCGACAGACTTGTTTCAGCTTTTTTGTCCAACTGTCGAGTTCGCCCATGTCGATCACCGCCCTTGAGCGCCGCAATTTGTTTCGTCTCGTGCTTTTCCTGATTAGCGGCGTCCTGGCGGCTTTCGCGCTGGGGATCTCGGCGCGCGCGGGGGAAAGCCATATTCTGATCATTCCGCCCGATGACGGCTACGGATTCCAAAACTGCCTGTCGGAAAAATCGGCCTGCGGCCTTGTCGTCGCCGACGCCTGGTGCGAGGCGCATGGGCTCGCCGCCTCCAAATCCTACGGACCGGCCGAGGATATGACCGGCTCGATCGATGCGACGCGGCTGGCCGACGTCAGGCCGGGCTCGTTTCTCGTCGCCTGCGGCGAATAGAGCCGCCAGGACTTGAAGCGGTCAGGACTTGACGCGGCCAGGACCGCGAGCCGCTAGCTTTTGATCCAGTCGGCGCATCGGGGCGCGGGGCTCGCCCCGCCCCAGGGCTCGACCGGGACCGTCGAGGTCGAGTTTTTCGGCGAACCCTCGAAGAGCTTGTCGGTATAGACCATATAAATCAAGACATTGCGCTTGGCGTCGCAGCCGCGCACGATCTGCATTTTCTTGAAGAACAGAGAGCGCCGCTCGGTAAAGACGACGTCGCCCTGGGCGAATTTGCTCTTGAACGTGACCGGCCCATACTGGCGGCACGCGAGCGACACGTCGGAAACCTGCTCCGCCACGCCGAACATGCCGGCGAGCCCGCCCTTTTCCGGCACGGTGAAATGGCAAGCGACGCCATCGACGAGCGGATCATCCAGCCCATAGGTCGCCAATTTATCGTTTGGCGTCAGCAGATTGAAGACCGTTGATTTGCGAAAAATCAAATCCGGCTCGTCCGATCCGGCCGCGCTTGGGCCAAGCGGCGCAATCAAGGCGGCGAGCGCCGCCGCCCCTAGGAACGAAAAGTGAAATTTGGGCAAGGACATTGGCGCTGTTCCCTCCGGCTCTCCGGCCACATATTGTCAATGTCGAGCTGGAATGAAAGAGAGGCGCGCGTCTTCCGGCGGGTTTTCCACCCCGGCCGCCAAAATCCAGACATGGCCATGATAACACCAACATGGCATGCCAAATTGGCGAAATGGCGCAAGAGGCTTGCTCATGACCCACCTGTCCGACTTACGCGGCGGCCGACCGCCTTGGCCGCGCCGCCGCGCCAGCCTTTGGATCGCCTTGGCCGCTCTCGCGCCGGCGTTTGCGTTTGGCTCGGCCCTTGCGCAACCCGTCGATTGCGCGAGGCTCCCGGCCGAGATCGCGGCGCTCGAGCACGCGCGGCCGGCGCAGCCGAACCGCTACGCCGGCGCCTTGCAAAAGCAGCGCGCCGAGCTCGACCGCGCCATCAGCTACGCGCGCTCGCTCGGCTGCAATCGGCAGGTGATCATTTTCGGCCCGCCCTTGCCCGCGCCCTGCCTCGGCCTGAACGCCCAGATTCAGCAGATGCAGGCAAGTCTCGGCCAATTGCAGGCCGCCGCCTCCCATTCGGACCCCAGCGCCGCGAGACAGGATCTGATCGCGCGCTACAACGCCTATTGCCGAGGCGGCGTCCAGACCGCGGCGCATCCGCCGCTGCAAGGCTTTTTCGAGCAGCTTTTCGGCGGCGGGTTCACGCCCAATCGGCCGCCCGAGCCAATTCCTGGGCCGTTCGACCAACATGATCAAGCGGAGGACCATGCGCCGCACGGCGGCTCGCAAGCCGTCTGCGTCCGCAGCTGCGACGGCGGCTTTTTCCCGCTCAATTATTCGGCCCGCCATGATCCCGATCAGCTGACCAACCTCTGCCAGGCGCTGTGCCCGAACGCCTCCGTCGCCGTCTATACGCGCGCGCCCTTCAGCGAAATCAGCTCGGCGGTCTCGCTCGACGACGGCAGCGCCTATTCGGCTTTGCCGAACGCCTTGAAGTTTCAGAGGAGTTTCGAGCCGTCCTGCACCTGCAAGCCGCCCGGACAATCCTGGGCTCAGGCGCTCGCCGGAGCGGAACGTCTGATCGGTCAGGAGCGCCGGGGCGACATCCTGGTCACCGAGGAAAAATCCGTGGAATTATCGGCCCCCATAGCCGACGGCAAAAAGCGCGCGCGCCCGAACGCCGCTCAGGCCCCAGCTTCGGCCGGCGACGCCGCCAAGGACGCCGCGCCGGGAGACGCCTCCACCGCTGCGGCGAGCGCCAAACCCGCCGCGCCGTCGCCGGACGGAGCCGCTCCAGACCAGTATCAGGACGTCATCGGCCCCGACGGCGTCAAGCGACGCGTCCGTACAGTCGGGCCGACGCTTTGATTTTGCCGATGAGGGGCAGAAGCGCCGCCAGTTCCGGCCCGGTCTCGCGTCCGGTGAGGGCGAGCCGCAAAGGGTGAAACAGCGCCCGGCCCTTGCGGCCGGTCTGATCCTTCAAGACATTGGTCCAGAGCGTCCAGGCGGTCTCGTCCCAGGGCTCTTCCGGCAGGGTTTCGCAGGCCTTGGCGAGAAATTCGGCGTCCTCGGCGACCGGCGGAATCTCGCCATCGACGACGCGCCACCAGTCCACGACATCGAGAAAGGCCGAGAGATTGCCGCGCACGGCGAGCCAGAAGGCTTTCGCCTTATAGCCGGCGATGTCATGCGCCGCGAGCCTGTCGCGCACCGCCTCGAAGCTCAACCCATGCAAGGTGCGCGCGGAAAGGCCTGCAAGCTCGGCGGGATCGAAACGGGTCTGGGTGCGCGAGATCTGGCCGA
>CAWESJ010000259.1:0-10574 GCA_963811015.1 uncultured Alphaproteobacteria bacterium
GGTGGCGGCGGTTTTCGCGCACGCCAGCAAAGCGGAACCGACGGTAGAAGAGCTTAAAACCAAGATCTCCACCATCAAAACCGACGATCGCCCGCCGCTATGCATTCAGGTCTCGGAGATGCAGTTGGCAGCGGCGGAACGATTCTATGGGATGGGTGACAGCGAGCAGGCCAAAGCCGCATTGGTTGACGTGGTGGCTTTTTCGGAAGTGGCCCGCGACTATTCGATTCAATCGCACAAGCACGAAAAACAAACGGAGATCGCGATTCGAAAAATGATTCGCAAGCTGACCGATCTGAAGCATACGGTTTCCCACGACGAGGAAGCAGAAGTGCAGAACACAATGGATCGACTGGAGCGCGTTCGCGACGATCTGTTGACTGCCATGTTTCCCAAGGCCAAGGGGAATAGGTAGATGCGTACTTCCCTGTGTTGCGCGAGCCTGTGTCTTTCGCTGTTGGCGCTGGCGGCGATTGCGCTGCGCAACGGCACCGGGACCCGTTTACGCCGCCCGAGATCGATCAGATTCGCGATGCCAGTTGGGAGCCGGAGAAGCGTCTTTCGCCGTATGCGCAATTTGCGCGCGCTCGTCTGGTGAACATGGAGCAGATGCGAGCCGACCCCAAGACGAAGGATCGCGCCCGTCAGACCCACGACAAACTGGATGACTTCCTGCTGATCTACGACGAACTGACGCACCATCGCCGGGCTGAAGCGTGCGGATGTGATCTGGCGGCGGATCGACAGCGATTTCGCCGATCCGCTCGAGCTCAACGCCCGCTCTCATCTCGGCGTGCCTGGCCTCGTCGAGGCCTTGCGCGAGGGCGGCGTCGTGCTCGCCAATGCGCTCGGCTCCGGCGTGCTCGAAGCGCCGGTCATGATGAGCTTCATGCCGAAGCTCTGCCGCAAATTGCTCGGCGAGGATCTCCGCCTGCCCAATATCGCCACCTGGTGGTGCGGCCAGCAGCAGGAGCGCCGCTCGGTCATCGCCGACATAGACGAGCTTGCGATCGCCGGCGCCTTCGGCAATTCGATTCTGCGCTTCCCGCGCAACCAGCCGGTGATCGGCGCGGCGCTCACACCGGAGGAAAAAAGCCGGCTCGTCGCCGCCATCAACGAGCGCGGCGTTGATTTCGTCGGCCAGGAAGTGGTCAATCTCTCGACCACGCCGGTTTGGCGTGACGGAAGGCTCACGCCTCGGCCTTTCGTGCTGCGCGTCTACGCCGCGCGGACGCCTGACGGTTGGCGGGTCATGCCGGGCGGTTTCTGCCGCATTTCCGACCGCGCCGACGCCCGCGCCGTGTCCATGGGGGAAGGCGTGCAATCGGCCGACGTCTGGGTGCTGGCCGACAAGCCGGTCCAGATGGTCACTTTGCTGCCGACCGACGAGACCGTCCGAATCCGCCGGATCATGGGCAATCTGCCGAGCCGCGCCGCCGATAATCTGTTCTGGCTCGGCCGCTATCTCGAGCGCGCCGAGGCGACCTTGCGCGTCATCCGCTGCCTCGCCGGCCGCATGATCGACGCCGACGCGCAGACCGCCAATGTGGGGCGCACCGTCGCCAAGCTCGCGAGCCTGCTCGTGACCTGGCACGCGGCGCCCGGCGCCTCGGCTTCCGACCCCATGGCGCTGACCGCGCTCGCCCTGCATGGCGACAAAGACTATGGCTCGGCGCTTTCGCTGGTGCGCGACGCGCGGCGCGCCGCCTCCTTCATCCGCGAGCGGCTTTCGCCGGACGCCTGGCGCCTGATCGGCGACGTCAATCGCGCCCTGGAGCTGAACGGCAAGGCGATGGTGACCGAAGCCGAGGCTTTCGACCATGCCGACGCCGCCTTGCGGACGATTGCCGGCATTTCCGGCCTCGCCCAGGAAAACATGAATCGCGGCGCGGGCTGGCGCCTGTTCGATGCCGGGCGGCGGGTCGAGCGCGGCATCAACGCCTGCCGTTTCGCCCGCCATTTCGCGAGCCGCGAGGCGCCCGCCGACGATCTCGACGTCCTGCTCGACCTTGTGGATTCGCAGATCACCTATCGCTCGCGTTATCTCATGGGCGTGGCGCTGAGCACGGTGCGCGACATGGTCGTGCTCGATCCGTTCAATCCGCGCTCGGTGGCGTTTCAGGTTGAGCGGCTCGACGAACATCTCGAAAACCTGCCGCTGCTCAGCGACGACGGAATGCTCGAGACGCCGCGCCGCCTGATCGTGAAGCTCGGCGCCGAGATCGCGACCGCCGTCGCCGCCAAGCTCACCAATGAGGAAATCCTCGACTTTGAAAAGAGCCTGTTGAACCTCGCCGAAGCCATAGCCGCGCGCTATTTTCTGCAGGGCCCGCATGTGGCGCGGGCGGACAAATCGAGCGGCCTTGCGTGATCTACGACATTCGCCATGTGACGACCTACGAATACGGTTCGACGGTCACCTATGCGCATTGCTCGCTGCGCCTATTGCCGAGCGATTCGCCGGGGCAAAAAGTGCTGTCGACCGATCTCGCCATTGATCCGGCCCCGGCGCAAATTACCGAGCGAACCTGCTTTTTCGGCAATCGCGTGACCTCGCTCACGATCACGACAGCCCATCGTGAGCTGATCGTCGAAGTGCTCACAGGCATTGAGGTCGATCGTCCCGCGCCGCCGAGCGCCGCCGCGACCGGGGCTTTCGAAGATGTGCGCGAGCAGGCTTTCGATACGGTCTCGCTCGCCAAGGATTCGCCGGCGCATTTCCTTCATCCGAGCCGATTCGCGCCGCGCTTTCCGCCGGCCGCCGATTATGCGCGCGCGAGCTTTTCGCGGGGGCGGCCGATCCTTGAAGGCGCGGTCGATTTGATGCAGCGGATCAAGGCCGATTTCAAATATGACACCAAGGCCACCGTGGTCTCGACGCCGATCTCGGAAGCCTTCGAGAAGCGGCGCGGCGTCTGCCAGGATTTCGCTCATATCATGATCGCCGGCCTGCGCGGCCTCGGCCTGCCGGCGGCCTATATCAGCGGCTATATCCGCACCATACCGGCGGCGGGAAAAGAGCGCCTCGAAGGCGCCGACGCCATGCACGCCTGGGTCGAAGTGTGGTGCGGCGAGGATTGCGGCTGGGTGGGGCTCGACCCAACAAACAACATGATGATCGGCAACGACCACATCGTGTTGGCGAAAGGCCGCGACTACGCCGATATTTCGCCTGTGGCGGGGATCATCCTGGGCTCGCGCGAGCAGGATGTGGATGTGCAGGTCGATGTTGTGCCGCGGGAGTAGGGGTCTGATATGACTGCCGACTACGACTTTCCGACCGCCCAATGTGACGTGATAGACCAGCGTGTGCTTCAGTCATACCGCGACAAAAGACGCTTGTGGCTTTCGTGGATAAATACGGACGAGCATCACGCAATCTGGCAGGTCCTTTTGTCAATGGTGTGGAGAGGATGTTTCGTTCAAAGCGCTAACAGAGTTCGCCATCGACGATGAAAACAACGCCCTAAACAACACGCTTTTGGCTGAGGCGTTGTTTGAGGGGCATCGTCGCTACGCAGGTTCTGGCGATACGTCGATTGCTCGATAATCGAAACAGCGGCGTTATTTCGCTGCGCAGACTGGTGAAGGATTTAAAGAGCAGCTTCGCTCTGTTCACGCGAGAGAATTATGTGTGCTTTGATGGACTACCTTACGATTATGAGACGGTTATGCACAAGGAAATGATTGAGCACGCGGGTAAAGGGTGTTTTTGGGGATCAACGAAAGTTCCAACTGCTTGGAGCGCGTCACTCACGGCACATGAGCAATTCGATAAGCTTGCGGGCATAGACCCCGGGAAAGCGGAGTCTGGATGACCGCCTTTGCCTTACTCCTGACAACCATAGAAAAGTGGCTTGATGACAGCGGAGGGGACGAACTGGCAGAATGGAGCCATGCGTATCTGGCTCACGCGGGAGGCCCGGAATCGAGGGCAAAAATAGCGGCTTCAAAGTTACGATCGACAAAATCACCTATGCGATAAAGGCGCTTGCGCGAGTGACCGAGGCTATCTCGGCATGGCTTCTCTTCTCAGGCGGCCGATCGGGTAGCTTAATGCCGGTCGCGCAGTTCGATCCGTTCGAAAGGTTGGACAAGCCTATCATGCGGGTTGGCGGCGAGAGTGAGGCCCACAAAGTTTGGAACCAACTTAGCGACGAGCGAGACTGCTACCTTGAGGGTGTGGGCGAGGAGCTGGTTCAGCGCGTGAAGTCTGGTCCCTGATTTGTGGACAGTGTATCAATTAAACATTGTGCGCCGTTGCTTAGCAGTCGAACCTTCTAGGACCTAAAATTGACGAGTAAGTTTCCGGCTACTATCTGGGTCAATAGCTCGCATCTCCAGGCGGAGCGATCCCATCGAGACCCGCTTCGAGGCCCCGGAGAGCAGGCTCAATCTCTCTCGATGTGGAACAACCTGCGTCCGACCTTCGCCCATCATCAGACTCCGCCATTCATCTCATGGCTGGCATGATAGGCGAGGCGGAGTAGCCCTGTCAAGGATGCGGGCGCCGGCTGCGCCGGCGCGAGCAAAGCTCGCGTCCTTGACAGGGTTGATCCGCTCGCCAAACTCGCCGCCAAGAGATGAATGGCGATTTGCGATTATTCAGGTTCAAGATCTTCGAGCTTGATCCCCTGTCCCGCGCGCAGGCTGTTTCGCGCTTGCTCGATGCGACGCAAGAAGCGCGGGTCGCGTTCGAGACAATAGTCGAACCAGTCCTCTTCCGACTCGAAGCCGATCAGCACGCCCGCCGGTTTGCCATCGCGCATAATGACGATCTCCCGCGTCTCCGCCTCTCGAAGAAATCGAGACAGATCGTCCTTGAGTTCCGACAGCGGAACTTCCTTCATTCCGGGTTGCCGAATTGTGCGAGCCATAACTGGGCCTCCGATTTGGCTATGATCGCCAAGACTTCAACCGTGGCGCCGGAAATATCGTAGAATACGCGAACCTCGTCCACGCGCAGCCGATATTGCGGATGGCGCAGCCCTCGCAACCGTTTTATGCGGCTACGGCTCGTTTTCTTGGGCTCGTGTCTCAGATGCGTTTCGAGCGCGGTCCGTACGGTCGCACGAACATTCGACGTCAACTTCCCGAGGTCTTCGACGGCTTCGGGAGCAAGGACGATGTCGAAACGCATTCTTGCCAGACTATAGCCGGAGTGGCGCGGAGATCAAACTCTCGCCCCCGCCGCCATTAACAAATCCTTTACCGCAAATTGGGATTGCTTGCGCCCGTGGCTTTCTCGGCCTTAACCATCTCGCCGCCGCGCCCCCACGCCTCCGCCCTCACCGAGCGCCAAGCTGAATGATCACCCTGTATCATCATCCGCTCTGCCCGCATTCGCGCTTCGTCAGGCTGCTTCTGGGGGAATATGGCGTCATCCCCGAGCTCATCGAGGAGAAGACCTTTGAGCGCCGGCGCGAATTCCTGATCCTCGATCCCGCGGGCCAGACGCCGGTGCTGGTCGAGCAGGGCGGCATTGTGGTGCCGGGGGCCGGCACCATCGCCGAATATTTCGACGAGACGCGCGGCCTCGCCTTGGGCCGCCACAGGCTGCTGCCGGAAGACCCCGCCTCGCGCGTGGAAGTGCGGCGGCTGTTCGATTGGTTTTCTCAAAAATTCTTCCACGAGGTCACCAATTGGCTCGTCACCGAAAAGGTCTATAAGCGTTACATGCCGCGCGAGTGCGGCGGCGGCGCGCCCGAGATGGAGCTTGTGCGCGCGGCGCGGAACAATATCCGCACCCATTTGCGCTATATCGGCTATCTGGCGGGCGGCCGGAAATGGCTCGCCGGCGAGCAGCTTTCGCATGCCGATCTCGCCGCCGCCGCGCAGCTCTCCTGCGTCGATTTTCTGGGCGACGTGCCATGGGACGAGAACGAAACCGCGAAGCTCTGGTACTCCAGGGTGAAGTCGCGTCCGGCGTTCCGCTCACTGCTCGCGGATCGCCTGCCGGGCCTCGCCCCGACGGCGGTCTATGCGGATCTCGATTTCTGACCGCCGCCTTCAAGACGCGGCTGCGGGAGAAGGCGCAAGAGCTTGGGTTCGATATGTGCCGGGTGACGGATCCGGGCGCAATTCCCGAGGCGGGGCAAAGGCTCCGCGATTGGCTTCGCTCCGGCGCTGCCGGCGACATGGATTGGATGGCGGCGACCGCCGAGCGCCGCGCCGATCCGCGCGCGCTTTGGCCGGAGGTCAGAAGCCTTGTCCTGCTTGGCATGAATTACGGCCCGCCGGACGATCCCCTGGCCGCTTTGGCGCAAAAATCGGTGGGCAATATTTCGGTCTATGCGCGGGGCCGCGACTATCACGAATTGATCAAGGGCAGGCTGAAGACGCTCGCCTCATGGCTCGTCGGCGCGGCGGCGGGGACGGAGGTGAAAGTGTTCGTGGATACGGCGCCGGTCATGGAGAAGCCTCTCGCCCAGGCGGCCGGTCTCGGCTGGCAGGGCAAGCACACCAATCTCGTTTCGCGGGAGTTCGGCTCTTGGCTCTTTCTCGGCGCGATCTTCACCACCTTGCCGCTCGAGCCCGACGCGCCGGAGCCCGATCATTGCGGGGTCTGCCGGGCCTGTCTCGACATTTGCCCGACCAAGGCTTTCCCGCGCCCCTATGCGCTCGACGCGCGGCGCTGCGTCTCCTATCTCACCATCGAGCACAAGGGCCATATCGCGCGGGAGCTGCGCCCGCTCATCGGCAATCGGGTCTATGGCTGCGACGATTGCCTCGCGGTCTGTCCCTGGAACAAATACGCGGCGGCGGCCCGGGAGATGAAACTACAGCCGCGCGAGGAGCTTCGCGCGCCGCCGCTGGCCGATCTGCTTCGCCTTGACGACGCCGCTTTTCGGCGCTTCTTTGCCGGGAGCGCCGTCAAGCGATTGGGCTTTGGCCGCTTCATCCGCAATGTCTTGATCGCGGCCGGCAATTCCGGCGACGCAACGCTCATCCGCTTGGTTGCGGACCGGCTTGACGACGACTCGCCGCTCGCGCGGGCCATGGCGGTATGGGCGCTCTCAAAGCTCGCGTCCCCAGAGAGCTTGCGGGAATTCGCCCGGCCGCGCCGCGGGCGAGAGACGGACCCCGCGGTCGCGGCGGAATGGGCGGCGGCGATCGACGCCGCGGCGGAAAATGCGAAAGAAAGTCGGCTGTCATGAAGCTTTTCGCTTTCGGTCTCGGCTATTGCGCGCGGCATTTTCTCTCCCGCTTCGGCGCCTCCTTCGCGGACGTCAGCGGCACGGTGAGGAGCGCCGCCAAGGCGCGGGAGCTCGCCGAAGAAAACGTCGAGTGCTTGATCTTCGGCCCGGAAGGGGAAGACCCTGAAGTCGCGCAACGCGTCGCGGCCGCCGATGCGGTGCTGGTCTCGGTTCCGCCCGGCGTTTCGGTCGATCCCGTGCTGGCGCGGTTTGGCCATCGCATCGCCGATTTGCGGCGCCCGCAGACCATCATTTATCTTTCGACCATCGGCGTCTATGGCGACAGGGGCGGCGAATGGGTCGATGAGAGTTTCGCGCCGGCGCCGTCTTCAACCCGCTCGCAGGCGAGACTTCAGGCCGAAAAATCCTGGGCCGCGATCGGCAAGGGAAAAGACAAGAGGGTCCGCATTCTCCGCCTCGCCGGGATCTATGGCCCGGGACGCAACGCGCTGGTCAATCTCAAGGGCGGCTCGGCGCGGCGCATCGTCAAGAAGGATCAGGTCTTCAACCGCATCCATGTCGAGGACGTGAGCGCGGCCATCGCCGCCGCCCTAATCTATGAGGGCGCCGACGCGCTCTTCAACGTGAGCGACGACGCCCCGGCGCCGCCGCAGGACGTCGTGACATTCGCGGCCATGCTGATGGGGATCGAGCCGCCGCCCGAACAAGACGTCGAGACCGCCGAATTGACGCCCTTGGCGCGCAGCTTCTACGCCGAGAACAAGCGCGCCTCGAACCGGCGGCTGAAGGAGGAATTGGGCGTCGATCTCGCCTTTCCGACCTATCGCGTCGGCTTGGAGGCGCTCTGGGAGGCCGGGGAAGGGCGCGATTGAGGCCTCACCCCCTCACCCCAAGCGCCTCTCGCGGCGGACATAAACGCGCAGAAGAGCCCAGGCGTTCAGTTCCGCGCCCGGGCTTCGCCGGACGAAGAATGCGCCGGCGCGAACGACCATGGGAAGATAGTCTCGATGGTCTCGTCAGCCGCGAAAGAGCGTTGCGACAAGCCGAATATGAGCGGCACAAGGGCGGGAAGGAAGAGCCGGAACTCTGAAAGATTACCGTTGAAGACCCGGTAGAAAAGAATCCAGAAGACGAACGCGTAGGCGTTGATCCGAAAGAATCGCGCTTTCCAGCCGCCGTCGGCCGGGATCTCAAGCAGGACGGCCAAGGGGATCAAGACGGCAAGCCCGACGCTGAAGAGCGACGTCAAGGAGAGCACGCCGGGTCCAAGAAAAATGTCCCTTATCGTTTCGAGCGTCCAAATGTTCGACGATATGGGGGCCGGGAAAAAATGGCGAACGGCGACATATTCGACCGCGTAAACAAGAGCAAACGCCGCGATCCAAAGAATTTTTTCAAGCCATCGACCGGGCGTCAGCAAGGCGGCCAGCCCCACGAAAAAGATAATATGCAAGGACGACTCGCGAACAAGGCCGGTGACGATCATCGTGATCAGACACGGCCAGAACCGGCCGTTCAACAGGAACCACAGCCCCAGGATGAGCAGGGAGGCGCATGCGATGTCGTAGGGCGCGAACGTATAAAGCGCGATGGCGCAAACAAAGGCGTAAAGCCCGATGAAGCAGGGTGCATTATATTCGTTTCGCGAGAGGATCGCGGGGATCACGCCAATCGTGAAGTAAAGCGGAATCGTCAAGCCCGCGGCGATCCGCAGGGGGTGCATCCTTATATCATCTGAATGAAAGTGTTGTGTGAGAGGCCAAGCAAGGTCAGCGGCCTCTGCCCGGCATCACGTTCTACCACTTGTGCCAATCTGTGCCGACTACAGCCCCACCGTCGCCGCAAACATCCGGGAACGATTCGCCGAACGAGCCGTCTGAAACGAGCGACTCAATGGTTGCTCCGATGCCGCCCCACGCTAAAAGCGAGATAATCTCTTCGGTTCTCGCACGAGGCCCATGCTCTCTATCGCTGAAATACTGGTTACTCATGAACAGGCTGGCCAATTGATGGTCGGAGATCGCGATCTGAGCACCTCACCGCAGTCGTCCAGGCATTTGTCGCACTTGGATTGGGGTGGTTGTCGTACCTGCATGGGTTGTGCATTCTTCATCCCTACCCCAAGCGTTGATTCTTGACCATCTCGCGCAACACGCGGGCGGCACTCGCTTCCTCGGGCCGGAGGGTTTCGAGTTTCTTGGCGAGGTAATCGGCGATTTCGATCACCCGCTCTCGTTGGGTCTGGTTCGAATAATAGTCAGGCACGTTGAGCGTTAGATGCGCGAGGACCTGGGTACCGTCCACATTTTCAACCAACTCCATTATCGAATAGAGGACAGCCCTTAAAACCGATTGGTAGAGTTCTGAGCCTTCGCTCATCTCGGTCTTCGCAAACTCGACCGCAGTTTTGAGACTGGCCTGGTTTGCCTTCTGGTTCCCCATGAATGCGCGAAAGTCGTGAACCTTGAACGCTTTTGCGAAATTCTGGTAGTTGTCCATGGTCTTTAGCCCCTTCGCCTCCAGATCGAGAAGTTTAAGGTAGAAGCGCTCGCCGGTAGTGAACTCCTTCCAGGAATGCTCAGGAAGACCTTGCGGGACCAGGCACTGGTTGGCGGTGTCCACAGCGAAGGCAATCAGGCCATCCACGAAGGTCGTTTCCCCTTTGACGCGGGGACGGATGGCCTCGGCCGCCATGTCCCGGCCGTCAATGATGGCGTAGCGCGTGAGCACCCGAAGGGCAGCGGCGTACCCAGCCATCTGGACGTCTGCGTCCTCGAAAACGTTCTCGTCTCGGTAGAGACCCTTGGCCTCTTGGTTGAGACCGGTAAGGTCGCGAATTTGATTTTCCACCTCCTCCTGAATCTCCCACGCGAGGTCGTCGCGGGTTGTTTTATACGCCCCGTGTCGTTTGCGCAAAACCAGCAGCACAGTGCCCTTTACGAAACTGCCCTCTCGCAATGCGCTGTCCGTTTCGGTGACGACATACCACGCCGCAGTGACGTGCAAGCCGGAGGCCCAAACGATGTTCGCAGTGTCGGCCCAAATCTTGATAGACTGGTGCGTGAACATGATGATCTGGATGCCGTTGTTCGGCATACAGTCCGCCATTCGTTTGTAAGTGGTAACCATTCCACGACGGAAATCCTCCCCCTCCCCTTGGATCGCAAGAGACCGGCGGCTGTCCCAAATCCATCTGGCGAATTCTGGCGGAGGATCCTTGCGCAACCAAGCGATGAAGAAGTCCAGGATCTCCTCATATTTTACGGCGTCGCCGTATGGGGGATCGGTGATCCCTATATCGCATTGATGCTGGTAATCCCACGCCGGATGGTTGGCGATTTTCATGGCAACCTGTCTTGGAATGGCGCGGGCTTTGTAGTTGACTTCAATGAGACCTCGCAAGTAATCCGATCCCCT
>CAWESJ010000260.1:0-4353 GCA_963811015.1 uncultured Alphaproteobacteria bacterium
GCCGCGGTCAAGATCTCGCCGCGCGTGCAAAAACAAGGGTAGGTCAGCCCGAGCGCCGCGAGCTTGTCGAGCGCGGCCGCATAATCGGCGAAATGCTCCGACTGCCGCCGCGCGGGCTTCTCCCAGGAGAGGCCCAGCCAGCCCAGATCGTCGAGAATGGCGCGCTCGAACTCCGGCCGACAGCGCTCAATGTCGATGTCCTCGATCCGCAGGAGCAGGCGCCCGCCCGCCGCCTGCGCCATCTCGAAATTCAGCAAGGCGGAATAGGCGTGGCCAAGGTGAAGATAGCCGTTCGACGACGGCGCGAAACGGAACACGCTGTTGCTGAAGGGCCGGGTCATGTCAGGGGCTCCGCGGCGGCGAAAGCGTCCGGTTGCTATGGATTCAAGCAAAACGGCGGGGTCGAGCTCAGGTTGGCGGGCAAGACATGCGCCTCAATCCGCCTCCGAGCAAATGAAATCGCGTCCATCCAAAGACCAGACCTGAACGGGTCTTTTCGCCTTCAATTCCTTGTGAGTTTTGTGAATTGCGGCCGCTTGAAGGAGAGCCGTCGGGACCGAATGTGGTCCATTTTCGACAAGGCTTCCCCATGGCGCCGCCGCCCGGCTCGCATTCCGCCGAGCCCACGGCTAGACTCGCCCGCATGAGCGAATCGCCTGCGTCCCAGCCGACCCGCGCCTTCCTCGGCGTCGAGCGCTCCGTGCTCGGGCGCCCCTGGCGCGATCGGCTCGATGCGTCCGGGCAAGCGAGGGCGCTCGCCATCGCGCAATTGCTCGGCGCCGACGATCTTCTCGCCCGCGTGCTCGCCGGCCGCGGAGTTGGGCCGGACGCCGCCGAGACCTATCTCGACCCGACGCTGCGCAATCTTCTGCCCGACCCCTCGTCCTTGAAGGACATGGAGGCGGCCGCGGCGCGGATCGCCGACGCCGTGGAGCTGGGCGATAAAATCGCGGTCTTCGGCGACTATGACGTGGATGGCGCGGCCTCCTCGGCGCTTCTGGCCGATTATTTCGCCGAAGTTGGCGCGCCTTGCCTCATCCATATTCCGGATCGGATCTTCGAAGGCTATGGCCCCAATGTCGAGGCGGTCCGCAGCCTCGCGGAGGCCGGCGCGAAGCTCCTCGTCACGGTTGATTGCGGGACGACGAGCCACGCCCCCTTGGCCGAGGCGCGCCGGCTCGGCCTCGATCCGATCGTGCTCGACCATCATCAGGCGCCGGAGGTCCTGCCCGACGCGATCATGGTCAATCCAAACCGCCAGGACGATCTCTCCGGGCTCGGCCAGCTTTGCGCGGCGGGCGTCGTCTTCATGACGCTGATCGCGCTCAATCGCGCCTTGCGCGCGCGCGGCTTCTTTTCGTCGGGACGGCCGCAGCCCGATCTCCTGCTGGGACTCGATCTCGTCGCGCTCGCGACGATCGCCGACGTCGCCGCGCTCACCGGCCTCAACCGCGCCTTCGTCGCCAAGGGGCTCGCCCTCATGCGCGCGCGGGCGCGGCCCGGCCTGAAGGCCTTGTTCGACGTCGCCGGAGCGGACGGGCCGCCGCGGCCCTATCATCTCGGCTTCCTGATCGGGCCGCGCATCAACGCCGGCGGGCGCATCGGCGACGCGGCGCTCGGCGCGCGGCTCTTGAGCCTCACCGATCCGATCGAGGCGCGGCGCATCGCGGAGGAGCTCGACCGCCTCAATCGCGAGCGCCAGGAGATGGAGCGCGCGACGCTCGAAGAGGCGGAAGGCGCGGCGCTCGCAAGCGTCGGCCTCGACGACGCCGGATCAATTGTCCTCGCCGCGGCCGAGGGCTGGCATCCGGGCGTCGTCGGGCTTGTCGCCTCGCGGCTCAAGGACAGGTTCAGGCGCCCCGCCTTCGCGATCGCTTTCGCGCCCGACGGCGTCGGGACAGGGTCGGGACGCTCGATTGCCGGCGTCGATCTCGGCCGCGCCGTGCGCGCGGCGGTCGAGGCGGGCGTTCTCGTCAAGGGCGGCGGGCACGCCATGGCCGCGGGCGTCACGATCCTGCGCGGCCGGGTCGAGGATTTCCGCCGCTTTCTCGAGGAGGCTCTCGCCGTTCAAGTCGCCTCGGGCCGCGCAAATGAAGCGCTGCTGATCGACGCCGCGCTGACGGCTTCGGCGGCGCGCCCCGAGCTCATGGCCGCGCTGGAGCGCGCCGGCCCCTATGGCGCAGGCAATTGCGAGCCAATGTTCGCCTTGCCGGCGCATCGGCTCGTCGATGTCGCCGAGGTCGGCAATGGGCATGTGCGGCTGCGCGCGCAGGCCGGCGACGGCGCCAGGATTGACGGGATTGCGTTTCGGGCCGCCGGCGAGCCCTTGGGGCGCGCGCTTCACGCCGGCCGCGGCGGCGTCATGCATCTCGCCGGAACCCTTGCGCTCGACCATTGGGGCGGGAGGGATCGCGTGCAGCTCAGGCTCGTCGATCTCGCGCCGGCGACGCGGGCCGGCTAACCGACGGGCGCCCGCGCGGTTAGAGCATGTTCCGAGAAAGTTGACCGACTTTTTCGATATTTAGACATCGGATATATCCGATGTCTCATGAGAACATGCTCCAACTTATTGATCTGGAGTGATTTCTTATCGATTGGATGAGTCCATCCAATCGGAACGCGCTCTAATTGAGCGCTCCACGTAAAGCCGCTCGGCCGGCGCCGGCCGCCTGCGCCAGCAAAAATCGGCGGCGGTCTTTGTTCGGAAGCCATCCGGAAACTTGCCAGTCCCGCCGCCGCCCTTTATATGTCCGCGCGGCCGAGGGGGACATTGGCGCAAAGCCCATCCTCGCCAATTTCCGCGCCCATCGTCTAGCGGTCTAGGACGTCGCCCTTTCACGGCGAAAACAGGGGTTCGATTCCCCTTGGGCGCGCCAATGAAATCAATGGGTTAGAGATTACATTCGCCCTGATTTTTCATCCGTACGGAAATTTTACGGAAAAAGCCGCGCCGGAAACCGGCGGATATGGGCGGACTTCTGCGCCATGACCGGTAAGCAGAAATCAAAAATTTGGGCCGCAAGGGCCGATCGGCGCGCTGGTGCCTCGGCAAGGCGCCGGTCACGAATGTGCGCAATCTGAAGTCGCCCTATTGGCGCGGCTGGCTGAAGGCGGAATGGCGCTGCCTCGTCCCGGCGACGTCCTTTTGCGAATGGACGGACAGCCGGCCCAAGGTCACGCATTGGTTCGCCCTCGACGAGAGCCGGCCGATCTTTTCGCTTTTGCCGGGATCTGGCGCTTATGGACGGGCGAGCGGAAAGGCGAGACTGGCGAGCACCGGCTCTTCGCATTCTTGACGACAGAGGCGAATGACGTCGTGCGCCCGATCCACGCCAAGGCCATGCCGGTCTTGCTCACGACGGGCGAGGAGTGGGATACTTGGCTCGCGGGCTCGGTCGACGAGGCGACGGTCTTGCAAAGGCCTCTTCCGAATGACGCCATGCGGATCGTCGCGACGGGCGAGAAGAGCGATCAAGGGCCGGCGCAGTAAGCCTGGAAACATCCCGACTGGTAGCGACACGCTCCCGAATGTGAAAAACTCAGCACAAATCTGTCCCCCGAGCCGCATTATGTCGAAAGCCCCGCCGCCTCACCACTTTTCAGATGACGCGCCGAAGACAGACCCTTGGTCGGAAGACCGGTTGGGTCACCGGCCGTTTGCGGCACGCGTCGCCGACGCGATCCTGAATTTGGACGCCCCCAACGGATACGTCATCGGATTGCACGGCGCTTGGGGGTCCGGAAAGTCAACCGTCCTCAACTTTGTTCAAGCATTCATTTGCAAGCACAATGCGGAGCTATTGAAGGAAGCGGACACGCTTCGCGTCATCGATTTCAGGCCGTGGATCGTATCGGGTCATGAAGATCTTGTCAGCGCATTCTTCAAAGTGCTTTCTGAGGCTCTGCGCGACAAATCAAACATACTAGCAAAGTTGCTGAAACCACTCCTACGGTTAATGCGCTTGAGCTCCGACCCGTTGATCGATGCCGTGGCGACAGTCGGCCTCGTAGCCGACCCGAGCGGCGGCGCCGCATCCAAAGCTGCATCGGTAATTGCAAAGAAGTCTCTCAGAAATGCGCTCGATCGCTGGCTCGACGAGCCTTCCCTTCAGTCGGCACACGAGGCTCTCCGGGCTAGCCTAGAGAAAAACGGCGCTCGGTTCCTCGTCGTCATCGACGACATCGATCGCCTCGACCAAAGCGAAATCCGCCTGGTTATGCAGATGGTCAAGACGGTCGGGCGGCTACCGAACGTTATTTACTTGCTCGCATACGATCGCAAAATTGTCTGGTCGGCCTTGGACCGCGACGCACCACAAGGCGACGGCCAACCGAACTACGCTGAGAAGATCG
>CAWESJ010000261.1:0-4134 GCA_963811015.1 uncultured Alphaproteobacteria bacterium
AGCAAGCCGTTATACCCATTGTTGTTGAACTGGTTCGTGCCGGTCAGTGTGACAGGCATGGGAGTGACTGTGGAACATGCACTTGTGTTGTTTGTGTTAATGAGACAGTTATCGAGGTAGACGCCTGCTCCTGAGGAATTAAAATTCGCTGTTATGTTGTTGCCAGTGATGGCTCCCTTGCTGAATACATCCAGACCATCGTCATAGTTGGAGTTGAATGTGTTCGTGCCCGTGATGTTGACAGCCATATGAAAGTTGTTGAAGGTGTTGCAGGTACTACGTATTGCTCGTATAAGCGATCTTGCGCGCGTGTCTCCGCGGAACCGGCCCCGAAAGCCGTCAAGAAATCTAAAGCCGAACCCAAGGAAAAAGTTGCAAATCCCCAAAATCGCCGAAGCCGAAAGTCGAGAGGGCTTTAGGCAGCAAGGCGATGGCGGCAAAATGGGATGGAAAAAACCGGGACGAATAGCGAAACTACAAGTCGCAGCCTCCGCCTCACCGATAGACCCCAGCGATCGCCATGAAATCCGCGGACGTCAAGCTTGCGCCGCCGACCAGCGCGCCGTCGACATTTTCCACGCGCATCAGTTCCTTGGAATTGGCCGGCTTGACCGATCCTCCATAAAGGATCCGTATTCCGCCGCCCCGCCCCGGCAGATGCTCGTCGATCCGGCATCGA
Organism: uncultured Alphaproteobacteria bacterium; assembly: GCA_963811015.1. Taxonomy (GTDB): domain Bacteria; phylum Pseudomonadota; class Alphaproteobacteria; order Rhizobiales; family Beijerinckiaceae; genus Methylocapsa. Next base: position 680 of record CAWESJ010000261.1, read on the forward strand.
ATAAACCGATGCATCTCGGCGATGTCGTCCGGCGTCGGCGTCAGGCCGGTGCCGATCGCCCAGACCGGCTCATAGGCGATGACGAGAGTCTCCGGCGTCGAAAACGAGGGGATCGAGCCAGCCAATTGCGCGCCCACGACCGGCAAAGCTTCGCCGGCCTCCCGCTCGGCCTTGACCTCGCCGACGCAGACGATCGCGGTCAAGCCGGCCCGGAATGCGGCGCTCGGCTTTCTCGCGAACGCTCGCATTCCCCTCATTATGAGCCGACCTGCGCTCGGAATGGCCGAGAATCACATAGAGCGCGCCGGCGTCCTTCAGCATTTCGGCGGAAATATCGCCGGTGAAAGGGCCGCTCGGCTCGCTATGGCAATGCTGGCCGCCAAGCGCCACCGGAGCGCCTTCGCAAATCGCCGCCGCCGCCATGATCAAGGTCGCCGGCGGACAAATCACAAGCTCCGCGTCGCCGGCGCCGCCCTCGGCCGCCGCGGCGCATATCCGCGCGATCTCGGGGAGATGCTGGCGCAAGCCGTTCATCTTCCAGTTTCCCGCGACCAGCGGGCGCGGCCGAGATGAAACTTGTCTGTCTTGCATGGATATGTTTCCGATTTCGGCTGTCGGAGCCGCGTTGCAAGCGCGGGCGCACCTTCTTATAGTCCCGCCCGAATTAGTAAAAGCCCAGCTTCCCTCGCAAAAGAGACCATCCCCAAATGCTTGAAAAAATGCGCGCCGCAACGCAAGGCTGGATCGGGCGCACCATCATGGGGATCGTGATGGGCCTGATCATTTTGAGCTTCGCCATCTGGGGCATTGGCGATATTTTCCGCGGCTTCGGCGCGAATAATCTGGCGCAGGTCGGCCGCGCCGAGATAACCGTGGACGCGTTTCGCAGCGCTTATCAGGCCCAGCTGCAAAGGCTGCAGCAGCAATTGCGGCGCAATGTCACCAATGAGGAAGCGCGCCAATTCGGCGTCGACCGCCAAACGCTGTCGCGCCTTGTGAGCAATGCGGCGCTCGACCAGCAGGCGCATGCGCTCGACCTCGCGATCAGCGACCAGGAGATCGCCAAGGCGATCACCAACGACCCCGCGCTCAAGGGGCTTGACGGCCGCTTCGACCGTGTGCGCTTCGAAGAGGTGCTGCGCGACAATGGCCTGACCGAAAAGGGCTTCGTGCGCGAGCAGCGCGCCTCCTATTTGCGGCAAGAGATCACCGACGCTCTGACGCATGGGCTTCAATTGCCGAAAGCCATGCTGGAGGCCATTCATCGCTATCAGACCGAAAGCCGCAGCGTCGATTATATCATCCTGCCAGCCTCGGCCGGAGGCGCCGTTCCCGCGCCCTCGCAGGAGAGCCTCGAGAAATATTTTCAAGATCGCGAGCCGAGCTATAGCACCCCCGAATATCGCGGCCTCGCGATCCTGACCTTGACCCCCGCGGAGGTCGTCAAGCCCGAAAGCGTTTCCGACGCGGAGGCGCAAAAACGCTATGACGACATCAAGGCGGAGCGTTTCGGCGCGCCGGAGAAACGCGCGGTCGAGCAGATTCTTTTCGCCGACGAAGCGGCGGCCGCGGAAGCCCGCGCCAAGCTCGCCAGCGGCAAAACCTTCGACGATCTTCTTAAAGAGAGGAATTTGACGGAGAAGGACGCGAGCCTCGGCGTCGTGACGCGCGACGGCCTGGTCGACAAGTCTGTCGCCGAGGCCGCCTTCGCCATGCATGAAGGCGAGGTCAGCGCGCCGGTCAAGGCGCAATTCGGCGTCGTTCTCTTGCGGGTCGGCAAGATTACCCCGTCAAGCGTCAAGCCCTATTCGGAGGTCGCAGCCGATCTCAAGCGCGAGATCGCCCAGCAACGCGCCAAAGCGGAGATCGTCCGCCTGCATGACGCGATCGAGGATCAGCGGGCCTCGGGCAAGACTTTGACGGAAGCCGCGAAAAGCGTTGGCCTCGAGCCGCGCGCGATCGCCGCCGTCGACGCGGCCGGAAAAGATCCGCAAGGCGTCCCGGTCGCCGATTTGCCGAACGGCCCGGCCTTGTTGAAGGCTGCTTTCGCCTCCGACATAGGCGTCGACAATGACACGCTGAGGATCGGCGACGGCGGCTATCAATGGTTCGAGGTCGCAAGGATCGACAAGGCCAGGCAAAAGACCTTCGACGAAGTGAAGGGGGAGGTTGAAAAGGCTTGGCGCAAAGATGAGGCGGCGCGGCTCCTTGCGGCGAAAGCGGCTGAGCTCGCCAAAAAACTCGAGGCGGGAGGCTCCCTTGCGGCAATCGGCGCGGCCGAAGGCAATCTTGCGGTCAAGCACGCGGCTGACGTGAAGCGCGGCGGCGCCGGAGAGCCGGCCGCGCAAGATCTGACGCCCGCGGTCGTCGCGCAAATATTCAACGTCGGGCAGCATGGCGCGGGCTCGGCTCGGAGGGAGGACGGGGGCCGCGTTCTTTTCGTCGTGGCCGGCGCGACCGTCCCGCCGATTGATTTCAACGCCCCGGCCCTGGCCGCCATTGCCGCCCAGGTCAAGGAAGGGTTCGCCGACGATGTTCTGGCGCAATATCTGGCCAAGCTTGAAAACGATCTTGGAATCAAGCTCAACATGCAAGCCTTCTCGGCCGCCGTCGGCGCTGCGCCCGACGCCTATTGAGCGCGCGGTCTGATGTTTGAGCCCTCCTGCGAGGCCTGCGCGAAAAGCTATGAGGCGGGGCGGCCGCGCCTCGTCTCGGCCCGCCTCATCGCCGATCTCGAGACGCCGGTTTCCGCCTTTTTGAAGCTTTCGGCCGGCCGGGCCGGAGGCGCCTTTCTCCTCGAATCGGTCGAGGGCGGGACCACGCGCGGCCGCTATTCGATGATCGGCCTCGATCCGGACATTCTGTGGCGCGCGTTCGGCGACAAGGCCGAGATCAATCGCAGCGCGCGCGCCGACCCGCATGGCTTCACGCCTTGCGCCGAGGCCCCCCTTGCGGCCTTGCGGAGCCTGATCGCCGAGTCCCGGATCGAGGAGCCGGACGATCTCCCGCCAATGGCGGCCGGTGTCTTCGGCTATCTCGGCTATGACATGGTGCGCCAGATGGAGCGCCTTGGCGCCGCCAAGCCCGACCCGATTGGAACGCCTGACGCCGTGATGATGCGCCCGACCGTCATGGTCGTTTTCGACGCGGTGAAGGAGGAGATTTTTGTCGTCACGCCGCTGCGCCCGGAGCCGGGCCTAGCGTTCCGCCCCGCCTATGACCGCGCCCTTGAGCGCATCGAGGCCATTGTCGCGACGCTTGAAGGGCCGCTCGCGCATGACGCCGTCTGCGCCGATCCCTATCTCGCGGCGGGCGAGCCGCGCTCGAACACCGGGGAGACGCGCTTCCACGAAATGGTCGCGCGCGCCAAGGATTATATTCGCGCCGGCGATATTTTTCAGGTCGTGCTGTCGCAGCGCTTTTCGGCGCCTTTCGCTCTGCCCGCCTTTTCGCTC
>CAWESJ010000262.1:0-8302 GCA_963811015.1 uncultured Alphaproteobacteria bacterium
TTATTGTCGGCGCCTCCTCGCGGCGTGAATTTGATCGCGTTATCGATGAGGTTCGCGACCTCTACAGGTTGAAGTCGCCGACAAAGTAAGGGGGGGGGGGGCGGTGTCGCACGCCTTCATAGTAAAGGTGACTTCTCGACTTGGCCTCGGCGAGAGAGCTCAAAAGGCGTTCATGCAAACATCGTCGAGGTCGAGATCCGTGAACCCGCCGCGTCGCAACTTTGCCGAATTCAATCTCGGAGATTTTGGAGAAGCGCGGTCACTGTGGTCATAGCATAAAAGTTCGACCATCCGCGCGCTTTGCCGCGACACGCACGTCTTGCTCTAGACTGCCCGCGAGACCGCGCTCCAACTGCGCCGCATGACGGCCAGACAGCGTCCGCAAGTCGCGTTTTTGTTCTTCGCCGACGCTCTTAATTTGGCCAAGCAGCCGCACGATCTCATCGAGCATAAGATCGACCGCGCTTCCGACATAAAAATCGTCCATGTGGCCACGCATTGGAGCCGCTCGTCCAGATTCCCCTGCATTATTTGAGTGATCGTCTGTTGATGGCCTTGAGCCGCCGCGCGCTGTGAAGGCTGAATTGCTCCCGTAATGAGCGCCAGGGTGTGGTTGGAGCTATGCCGGCCAGCGGCGCGTCAACGACAAGCTGTCGCAGGGCATAAATTCGTAGAGGCTGCGGCCGAGAAGCATGACGCCGCCGTCTGGCCGCCGACCAGCGCGGGTGCGGCTGGCTCTGTTCCCGCTTCCTTTTCGCGAAGCGGCAGCACTTCCTATTGAATGCGCCGCGCCATCAAAAAATAGTCTCTCCGGCAAAAGCAGAGACATTGCCGGAAATAAGCTTCGACCTTTGTCGAAAAAGGCGGCGAGAGGAAGCTGCTGCAAGTCGCCGGTCAGCCGCAACTCGATCTCGCGCCTGACCCGATCTTCCGGATCATTGACCGCCTTGGCGACTTCTTCCACCAGCCGAGTATCTAGCCGTCTTCACGTCAAATGCGGCCACTTGCCAGTAGATGAACACGGCAACACTATCGGAGTCTGAGGCGGTCACCGCAAGCGCGCAACAGTACTGCCAGCCGGAGGGTCGCCCGCTCCTCGAAAAGCTCAATCATTCACATCAAGCATGAAGTCGGCGCGGCGGATGCGTCGTATGAGCGTCTTTAGGCCGGGCTCATACACTTTGCGCCGCAACTTTCCGATATGCACATTGACTCAGATTCTTTTGTCCGGCGCGGAGCGATACAGCTGTGCCAGACGTCCTCAAGGATCATGGTGCGGGTTATTGTCTGGTCGGGATGACGCATGAGATATTCCAAATAGCTTGAATCGCAATAGGTTGAGAAGCGCTGCCGCGGGACCAGTGCGCTCAAGCAGATCCAACTCCGCGGGCCGACCCCGATTCGTGGCGCGCGCGTCGCTTGATCTGCGCAACAAAGCTTCAACGCGCGCGGCGAGCTCTCCCATGACGAAAGGCTGGTGAGATAGTCATCGCCGCCGCCCTCAATCCGCGAATTCGTTCGTCAACAGAAGCAAGAGCGCTGACGACAAGCACCGGAATCCGAATGCCTTCGCTTCGCAAGGTGTCAATCATCGGCAAGCTATCTGTTCCGCAAAGCATCCGATCGAGGATGAGAAGCACAGTGGACTCGAGCGCGCTGCTTCGAGGCCGGCCGCCTCGGTCGCTGCTGTGCGCACCAGGTATCCGAGGCTCTCCAACTCCGCCGCGACTTCCCAAGCCAACTTGGTCTCATCTTCGACGAGGAGAAGACGCGGATGGTCAAGCGGACCGACGGCTGACACGTCTTTCGTTTCCGAAATTGTAGAGCCGCTTCCCCGGGCTCCGGCGTTTTCCCACTGGGGCATTTTTCCATCGAATAGAATCATTCGGCCGAAAAAAAATCACCCGACAATTCAAGATGGAGTGCGGAGACATGTACCGATTGAAAAGTTGACTGAGTTTTTCAATTGGTACATGTTTCCCGCACATCGATGTTGAATTGTTGGGTGATTTTTTATCGGCCGAATGATTCTATCCAATGGGAAAATGCCCCAGTGGGAAAACGCCCGAGCCCGGGGAAGCGGCTCTACAATTTGGGAAACGAAAGACGTGTCAGCCGTCGGTCCGCTTGACCATCCGCGTCTTCTCCTCGTCGAAGATGAGACCAAGTTGGCTTGGGAAGTCGCGGCGGAGTTGGAGAGCCTCGGATACCTCGTGCGCACAGCAGCGACCGAGGCGGCCGGCCTCGAAGCAGCGCGCTCCGAACCCACCGCGCTTCTCATCCTCGATCGGATGCTTTGCGGAACAGATAGCTTGCCTATGATCGACACCTTGCGAAGCGAAGGCATTCGGATTCCGGTGCTTGTCGTCAGCGCTCTTGCTTCTGTTGACGAACGAATTCGCGGATTGAGGGCGGGCGGCGATGACTATCTCACCAAGCCTTTCGTCATGGGAGAGCTCGCCGCGCGCGTTGAAGCTTTGTTGCGCAGATCAAGCGACGCGCGCGCCACCAACTTGCGGGTCGGCCCGCTGGAGTTGGATCTGCTTGAGCGCACTGCGTCCCGCGGGCAGCGCGTTCTCGACCTATTGCCAGCCGAGTTCAAGCTATTGGAATATCTCATGCGTCATCCCGGCCAGACAATAACCCGCACCATGATCCTTGAGGACGTCTGGCACTATCGCTCCGCGCCGCAAACGAATCTGGTCGATGTGCATATCGGAAAGTTGCGGCGCAAAGTGGATGAGCCCGGCGAAGCGCCGCTCATACGACGCATCCGCCGCGCCGGCTTCATGCTTGATGTGAATGATTGAGCTTTTCAAGAGCGCGACCTTCCGGCTGGCAGTCCTGTTCGCGCTTGCGGTGACCGCCTCGACTTCGATAGTGTTCGTGTTCATCTACTGGCAAGTGGCCGCATTTGACGTCAAGCGGCTAGATACTCGGCTGGTGGAAGAAGTCGCCAAGGCGGTCAATGATCCGGAAGATCGGGTCAGGCGCGAGATCGAGTTGCGGCTGACCGGCGACTTGCGGCGGCTGGATTACGCCGCCTTTTTCGACAAAGGTGGAAAGCTTATTTCCGGCAATGTCTCCGCTTTGCCGGAGGGGCTTCTCATTGATGGCGCGGCGCATTCGATGGAAGTGCTGCCGCTTCGCGAAAAGGGAGCGGGAACAGAGCCAGCCGTACTTGTGGCTGGTCGGCGGCCAGACGGCGGCGTCGTGCTTCTCGGCCGCAGCCTCTACGAAGTTTACGCCCTGCGACAGCTTGTCGTTGACGCGCTGCTGGCCGGCATAGCTCCAACAATCATATTGGCGCTTATTACGGGAGCAATTTTCAGCCTTCGCAGCGCGCGGCGGCTCAAGGCCATCAACCAGACGATCACTCAAATAATGCAGGGCAATCTGGACGAGCGGCTCCCAACCCGTGGCAAGATGGACGATCTTGAATATGTTGCAAGCGCCGTCAATCTTATGCTCGATGAGATCGTGCGGCTGCTTGGCCAAATTAAAAGCGTCGGCGACAACATAGCTCACGACTTGCGGACGCCGCTGGCCGTCATGCGGGCGCAGTTGGAGCGCGGTCTCGCGGGAAAGTCAGAGCAAGACGTGCGCGTCGCGGCAAAGCGCGCGATGGTCGAACTCGACCATGCTATGACCACAGTGACCGCGCTTCTCCGAATCTCCGAGATTGAATTCGGGCGCCGACGCGGCGGGTTCACGGATCTCGACCTCGACGATGTTTGCATGAACGCCTTTGAGCTCTACGCGCCTCTCGCCGAGGCCAAGTCGATCACCTTTACTATGGAGGCGCCGACGCCGCTTCCTTTTGTCGGCGACTTCGACCTGCTGGTCGAAGCGGTCGCGAACCTCATCGATAACGCGATCAAATTCACGCCGCGAGGAGGCGCGGTCAAGGTTGAGGCGAAAATGGTTGGCGCTCGGCCCGTCATTCGCATCTCGGACACAGGCCCCGGAGTTCCGCCGGCCGAACGGGCGGAAATTTTCAAACGCTTCTACCGCTCAGAAAAGTGCCGCCACATTCCCGGCACTGGTCTTGGCTTGAGCATGGCGTCTACGATCGCCAATCTGCATGGGCTCGATCTTCGCGTCGAGGATAGTAATCCAGGCGCAGTATTTGAACTTTCATCACGCCAGGCCAGCTGACTTTCAGTCTCACGACGAAGCGCCCGAAATAGTGATTGCAAGTCATTTTTGATAGCATGTCCGAAGCTAAAGCGTCTTACCTTCACATAAAACTTGTCGGACAGACTCTGAATTGCTCAGGTGACAAGAGTTGGAGCGCAGCCTCACGAGCCGCCGCAGGTGTCAGGCGCCTAAATTTCCAAAAAGTCGATCAACTTCCCGCCATAGGTTCCAGCTTTCGTTTTTAAATGTACTTTTATAAAATGAAATATATGAAACATGTTTTAAATAAATGCTGTGTCGCTGCGGCTTCAGATCGCCTATGTTGCTTTCGATATTCGGGAGAGAATGCACAAAGCATTAGCTCGGCAAGTATTGGAGCAAGCCATGTCAAAGTCGATACGCAATGCAGGGGCCAGCCATAGCGCGCGCAAGATCGGACTTGCCACCGCGGTCCTGATCACATCCGTCGGAGCGGCGGCGGCGCAAAATCACCAGCCTCAGCCCCCTCGCCCGGATCAATACTACGGCCTTTACCAGAGCCCGGACCAAAACTTGGCCCTTTCCCGCTTGGATCGCGCGCAGTTCGATCATGCTGGAACGCGGGGTCGCGAAGGCCTTGGCGCCGCCCCCTTGCATCCGGAAGGGCCGGGCAATGTAGCGGATTGATATCAACGCTAAAGCGCTTCCCGATCGGACGGAATCGCCTGATCGAAAAGGCCTCGATCAAAATCAAAGAACTGGAGCATGGTCTGATCGGGAAAGTCGCGCCGCTTTTTCGCAACATGCTCTAATGAATTTGGGCAAGTAATCCATGCCGCGCACGGGAATCGGAACGCCGACTCCCCTGAGCGCCGGCCTCTCCAGAGGGGCCAGAGGCGGGCGGGGTCTCGCCTCTCGTGGGAGATTGCACGCGCTACAGCAGCCGCGCGTCTCCCGGGCGAGAAGGGCACGATGATCGGCAAGGCGGCTGCAATCATTATTCTTGCCGCTCTTTGCGCGATCGTCGACTAACGTCGGTTTTGCGCACCCTCGCCGTGCTCCCTGCGTTCGAATAGGCTCAGTAAGCAAAATCCATCTGCGCGCATCGGTAGGTAAGCGCGCTTGCTTTAGGCAGATCCGCAGCAGCGCCCGCGTCGTCACCGACCTACCGTGTTTACATGGATATGTCGCGAAGCCCCCCATTGCCGGCGGCCGTCTTGGCGCGATGTTCCAGAAAAATGATCCTGCGGCGAAGCTCATCTGTGATCCGGCGGCTCTCGTTTCAACGCGGCCGCCTTGCGCGCGCGAGCGTGCAACCCGTACTTTTGGTTTGAGGCTAGAGCGGTTTCGACCGAATGGAATCAGATCCGCGCATTGCGCCGCATCGACGACAATACATCGCTTCTCAATGAGGCGCACCGTTGTCAACGAATAGAACGAGCAACATGAGCGCTTCAAAGTATAAAATAAATTTTATTTTAGTGACATAATGGATACTACATCTTACCACATGCCCTCACCACGCAATCGCCGCTTGTCGCAAGCCGTATCGTGTTGTTTATATCTTCCATCGCGGTGCGAGCCGAGACGCGGCTGAGAGTCGTGTTGCCGGAAGTGATTTCGCGTGAGGCTCGGGCCGCGTTTAGTCCAATGAGAAGTCTTTAGATCCGTCGTCGGCGCAGGCCAATGGCGCAAGAGAAACGCGCGCCATATGAAGCAGCCTACTCTACATGTTGCTTTTATACAGACGGCTATCAACGCCATATGCATCGCTTAATCGGACAGACGCCGGCTAGGAGCTGGCTTGGGTAACAAAATTGGAGACGACTATGACATCAACGTACAAACTGGAGCAGGATAGTCCGCCTGCGACGCGCCGTCGCTTCAAATCATCAACCGCGTACTGGCCCTTAGGCCTGGCGGCCAGTCTTCTTCTGACCTGCTCGCCGGCCGCGCTGCATGCAGAGCCGACCTTGACGGAGCTTGCCGCGCAGCTTGCGGCGCTGAAGGCGGAAAACCGCGAAATGAAAGCGGAAATCTCCAATATGCGCGCTGACACGCGCCGCACGCGAGAGAAGGTTCGCCAGGTCGCCGAAAGGCCGAAAAGCCAAACCGTCGCAGCGCCTGCTTATATTCCGCCGCCCGGCATGGTGATCCCCGACGGCGCAACGCCCGCCTTCGTCACTGCAGACAAAAAGCTTGTGTTTGGCGGCGTCGTCCTCACGCCTGGCGGTTTCATGGCGGGCGAGAGCGTATTCCGGACTGCGACGACGAATTCGGATATCAATAGCTCATGGGCCAGCATTCCGCTCGGCAATAACCCGATCTCGCACACAAATGAATATAGGCTGACGGGCCGGCAAAGCCGCCTTTCTCTCCTGGCTGAAGGAGTCGTCACGCCGACAACCTTGGTGTCTGGCTACTCGGAGTTCGATTTTCTCGGCGCCGGCACGCCGTCCAACGCAACCGACACCAATGGCTACGCGCCGCGTATTCGTCAACTTTATGCGGCGCTCGATTGGAACGACTACGGCCTGCATATGATGGCCGGCCAGATGTGGTCGCTGACGACGCTCAATAGTCATGGAATTACGCCGCGCAACGAAGTCGTACCGCCCGTCATCGACGGCCAGCTCCTCCCCGGCACAATTTTCGCGCGGCAGGCTGGCGTGCGCATCACGAAGGACTTCGACAAAAAATTGTGGATTTCGCTCGCTGCCGAGGAGGCTGCGACGACATTCCCCGGAGGAGCGACAGCGGCCTGCCAGGGCACCGCGGCGACCCTTGGCTCAGGGGCCTCTCCTGTTATCGTCAATGTGCCGCCATATGTGAACGCCATATGCGCGGCAACGGGCAGCGGCGCCGGATTCAGCCAATATGGTCAGCCCTATTCGTTGAACCATGTGCCGGACGTGATCGGCAAGGTTGCCTACGAGGCGGATTTGGGCGACCGCGACGTCCATCTGGAGGCGATGGCTCTCTACAAGGATCTATACGACGCCTCGGCCGCGGCTCTCGGCGGGGTGTCGCTTCCTGGAAGCATTTCCACCCATGACACGGCGGGATATGGCTTCGGCGGCGGCGTGATCGTGCCGATCATCCCTAAAATGCTAGACTTCCAAGGAAGCGCCATGGCGGGCCGCGGAATTGGCCGGTATGGCGCCGGTCTGCTCCCCAATTCAACGATAAACTGGAACGGCTCGCTGCGGCCGATCGGCGAAGTCATGGGAATGGGCGGTTTCACGTTGCACGCGATCCCGACGTTGGATCTTTACTTGTTCGCCGGCGTCGAAAAAGAGAACCCAGCCTATAGCACCGTCGCGGTCACAGCCGCTGGCCCTACCTATTTCGGCTACGGGTCGCCAAATGTCTTGAATTCTGGCTGCAATATAGTCAATGCGCCAGCTGCTACCTGCTCCGGTCAGACGCAAACCCTTTGGCAGATCACCAGCGGCTTGTGGGACAAGGTCTACAAAGGGCCCTTTGGCGAAGTTCGAGTTGGTCTGCAATATTCCTTCACTCAACGCGATGCGTTCACAACCCAATACACGGGTGCGCTGGTGGCCGGATCGGGGCAGACGCTGGCTCAAGAACATGCGGTCTATTCCCCTAAAGCCAATGAAAACACGTTTATGACAAGCATCCGCTACTATCCCTTTCAGTAGCTGTGCGTGTACGTAAACTTTGCCGATTTGGCCACGCGAGAGATTTGCCTCGCGTGGCCGCTTCTCATTAAGGCAACCGATGCTGATTGCTTATGCTGCGGCCCGCAAGAAAATGAATAAGCCAGGGAAGGCGTCGCCCTCGCCGGGCCTTGCAGACAATGGAGTTCGCGTCCCTAAACTCAATGACCGACGAGCGAGAGCCTCCGTTTTTTGTTCCCGCGCAAACGGTCTCCAATAAAGTGATGGCAGATAGGCACGGCGAATCTAATTCAATATTTAATTTCAGAGGTTGGAACTCCTAGTCCCAGACGAAATTATTTGAAAAAGGAAACTAGATCACGATGATTTTGGATGGAATAAATCCAAAATCATGAACGTGATCGAGACCAAGAGTTTAGAGCGGGGGATGCGGGCGGAAAATTTAGCTGCTTTTCCTCATCCCGCTCCAGAGCATGTTCCGAAAAAGTTGACCGACTTTTTCGACATTTAGACATCGGATATATCCGATGTCTCATCAT
>CAWESJ010000263.1:0-3104 GCA_963811015.1 uncultured Alphaproteobacteria bacterium
AGGTGTTAGCTATTAGCTTTTGGCTGCGAGCTATTCGGGAGAAACATTTACTCTGTTCCTGAGGTGAGTATGAGGAAGTTGCGGCCGTTCCTTTGCTTGGTGTTTGCTACTTCCCCTGCCTTTATGGGCAGAAGACTCAATCGGGGACCACCCCCCAAGGCCATGCCGGAGTTGATTACCCGCTAAGGGTACACATATCCGGCATACACGTCCGCACGCCATGCCGGGGAGAGGTTTGCCGCGATGTGGTTTACGTCGATGCAGTTCTGAACGGAAAGAAGATCGAGTTGATGGGAGACTGGATTTGGTTTCCAGGCTACTACGAATTGGCCCGTTCCGGCGCGGCTACGCCCAGTGCTCGACCTTCCCCCGCGCAGCGGACCCAGCAACAGCAGGAAGATTTGGCGGCCGCGTACCGTGCCATCGCGCCACTGCTCAATCCCACCCGAGACAAAATCGCGGAGATTAAGAAAGAGGTTTCGAAGCTTGGAATCGTCACCACGCTGGTAATGCACGAGAAGCCGTCTTATGAGCGTCCTTGCACTGCCATGCACATTCGTGGCGCCTTTACGAGCCTGGGCCAGCAAAGTATGTGCGGGCGTTCCCTTTGTGCTCAATCCCATGGCGGACGATCAAATGCCTAACCGCTTGGGATTAGCGAGTTGGCTGGTCTGGGAGGATAACCCATTGACCGCGCGCGTCGCCGTCAATCGCTTCTGGGAGCAGTTGTTCGGACACGGCATCGTGGAAACCAGCGAGGATTTCGGCACGCAGGGTGCCCCGCCTACGCACCCGGAGCTTCTGGATTGGCTGGCCACGGAGTTCCCACGCGACGGTTGGAGCATGAAGAAAATGCTGCGGCTTATGGTGACCTCCGCGACCTACCCTTGCGCCCATTGCATGGCGACGCTGCCCAGAATCAACAGGCCCGTGTTGAGCCAAAGCAGCTTCAGCAGGCGCGGAGCTCCTGCCGCGCCGAGCCTCGCTTCGGCAAGATGCGCTTGCATCATGTAGGCGCTGAACAAAAGCGCGAACAAGCTGCTGACGACGACGAGAAACACGCCTAGTCCGACTTTCGCCGCGGGCGGCGACGTTGCGACTGCGTCTTCGATCGCGCCGACCTCCAACCACGGCTTGGTTGTGAGCCTTTGGCGCGACAGCCACCATATGGCGATCGTAGCGACTACGGCGAGAAAGACAAACATCACGCTCATCGCCGGACGACCCCCGAGGTTCTTATGGTGGGGGGTTGGTTTTGCGGCAGGAATCCATCCTTGGCGCCCGGCGCGCCGTAATCATAAGCCCAGCGGTAGACGACGGGCAGATTCTTGCCCCAGTTGCCGTGCCCTGGCGGGGTCTGCGGCGTCTGCCATTCGAGCGTTGTGGCGCGCCACGGATTGGCGCCAGCGCGCCTGCCTTTAAAGAGGCTCCATATCACATTGAATAAAAACACAAATTGGACGCAGCCTACCGTCAGCGCGGCGGCGGTGATGAAGATATTCAGCGTCGCGGCCGAGGGCGGAACGAAGGCCGTCTCGCCCATTTCATAATAGCGGCGGGGAACGCCCATGAGGCCCAAGTAGTGCATGGGGAAGAAAATAGCGTAGGCGCCGAGGAATGTGATCCAGAAATGGACCTTGCCGAGCTTCTCGTTGAGCATTCGCCCGGTGATTTTTGGATACCAATGATAGATGGCGCCAAAAACGACGAGAATGGGGGCTACGCCCATCACCATATGAAAATGGGCCACGACAAACATGGTGGCCGACAAGGGAACGTCCACGATCACATTGCCGAGAAACAGGCCGGTGATGCCGCCGTTCACAAATGTGACGATGAAGCCTATGGCGAATAGCATCGGGACGGTGAAGTGAATGTCGCCGCGCCACAGAGTCAAAATCCAATTATAGACTTTGATGGCGGTTGGGAGGGCGATGATGAGCGTGGAGGTTGCGAAGAAATATCCGAACGGCGGATTCATGCCGCTTATGTACATGTGGTGTCCCCACACCACGAAGCTGAGGACGGCGATGATCACGATCGCCCATACCATCATGCGATAGCCGAAAATGCTTTTTCTCGCATGGGTGCTGATGAGGTCGGATACGATTCCAAAGGCCGGCAGGGCGACGATATAGACCTCGGGATGGCCGAAAAACCAGAAGAGATGCTGGAACAGGATCGGGCTGCCGCCGGCATATTTCAGATGCTCCCCCGCTTGGATGATGGCCGGCATGAAAAAGCTGGTGCCCAAGATCCTGTCGAAGAGCATCATGACGGCGGCTACGAACAAGGCCGGAAAGGCCAGCAGAGCCATGATGGCCGCCGTGAAAATGCCCCATATCGTCAAGGGCATGCGCATCAGCGTCATGCCCCTTGTGCGCCCTTGCAGCACGGTCACGACATAGTTCAGCCCGCCCATGGTGAAGCCGATGATGAACAGGATCAACGAAACGAGCATGAGAATGACGCCGATGTCCCGTCCCGGCGTGCCTTCGAGAATGGCCTGGGGAGGGTAGAGGGTCCAGCCCGCGCCGGTTGGGCCTCCCGGCGTGAAAAAAGTCGCCGTCAGCACAAGCACCGCCAGCAAATAAATCCAATAGCTCAGCATATTCACATACGGGAAAACCATGTCGCGCGCGCCAAGCATCAGCGGGATCAGATAGTTGCCGAAGCCGCCGAGAAACAGCGCGGTCAGAAGGTAGATCACCATGATCATGCCGTGCATCGTCACGAACTGATAATAGGCGTCCGGCGTGATGAAGGAGAAGGCGCCGGGGAACGCCAATTGGAGCCGCATCAACCAGGACAGCGCCAGGGCGACAAATCCAATTGCGAGGGCCGTGATCGAATATTGAATGGCGATGACTTTAGCGTCCTGGCAAAAGACGTATTTCGTCACCCAGCTTTTTGGATGGTAGAGCTCGACGTCCGCGACTTCGGCAGGCGGGATCGCGCCGATAGATCCTAGCTCAACCATCAAACCGCCCTCCTTGCTTCGTTCCAAGAGTTCCGCCGCGCAGGCGTCTCGCCGCGCCGCCTCGCAAGGACGGGCCTAGCGCATGGCGTTTGCTGGCGTAGCCTGTGTAGGCGCCTGGGCGAAG
>CAWESJ010000264.1:0-3220 GCA_963811015.1 uncultured Alphaproteobacteria bacterium
TCGTGGCTGAGGCCTTCGTCGGCAAGGCGCTGGTGATGAAACGGTTCAGCGCGCGCGCGCGGGGTCGCTCAGGGCGGATTCAGAAGCCCTTTGCGAATTTGACGATCATTCTGCGCGAAACCGGCGCCGCGGCGGCCTGAGGAGAGACGGATGGGACAGAAAGTCAACCCGATCGGCCTTCGGCTCGGCATCAACCGAACCTGGGATTCGCGCTGGTTCGCCGGCAAGTCCGAATATGGCAAGCTTCTGCACGAGGATATCGCGATCCGCGAGGCCCTCATGAAGAATTCAAGCAGGCGGCGGTCTCGAAAATCATCATCGAGCGGCCGCATAAGAAATGCCGGGTCACGATTTATTCGGCGCGGCCGGGCGTCGTCATTGGCAAGAAGGGCGCCGACATCGACAAGATCCGCAAGATCGTGGCGAAGCTGACCGAGTTCGAGGTCCTGATCAATATTGTCGAGGTGCGCAAGCCCGAGATCGACGCGGCGCTGGTCGCCGATTCCATCGCGCAGCAGCTTGAGCGCCGCGTCGCCTTCCGCCGCGCCATGAAGCGGGCGGTCCAATCCGCCATGCGGCTCGGCGCGGAAGGCATTCGGATCAATTGCTCGGGCCGTCTTGGCGGCGCCGAAATCGCCCGCCTCGAATGGTATCGGGAAGGGCGCGTGCCTTTGCACACGCTGCGCGCCGACGTCGATTACGGCACCGCGACCGCCCATACGGCCTATGGCACATGCGGCATCAAGGTCTGGATCTTCAAGGGCGAGATTCTCGAGCATGATCCGATGGCGCAAGACAAGAAGCTGAGCGAGCAGGACCATGCCGGCGGCGGCGGGGAAAGACGCCGGCGCGATCGCGACGCCGCTTGACCGCGCGCCGCCAAGCCAAGTTGAGAGACTAGATCATGCTGCAACCTAAGCGCACAAAGTTCCGCAAGGCTTTCAAGGGCCGCATTCACGGCGCGGCGAAGGCCGGCTTCGAGCTGAACTTTGGCCAGTTCGGCCTCAAGGCGCTCGAACCCGAGCGCATCACCGCGCGCCAAATCGAGGCCGCAAGACGCGCGATGACGCGCCATATGCGGCGCGCCGGGCGCGTCTGGATTCGCATCTTCCCGGATGTTCCGGTGTCGAAAAAGCCGACAGAAGTCCGCATGGGCAAGGGCAAGGGCGCGCCGGAATTATGGGCGTGCCGCGTCGCGCCGGGCCGCATCATGTTCGAGCTCGACGGCGTGCCGGTGGATCTCGCCCGCGAGGCGCTTTTGCTGGCCGCCGCGAAATTGCCGATCAAGACGCGGTTCGTCCAGCGGATCCAGGAGTAGAAGGGCGCCGTCATGAAAGCGAAACAGCGTTTGTCCGACCTCAAGGTCATGTCCGCCGATCAGCTGGAGCAGGAGATTCTGAACCTCAAGAAGGAGCAGTTCAATCTCCGCTTCCAGCGCGCGACCGGGCAGCTCGAGAACACGGCGCGGGTGCGGGTGGTTCGCCGCGACATCGCCAGGGTGAAGTCGCTCGCCGCGCTACGGCGCCGCGAAGGCGCGAAATAGGCTTTTGACCCAGAGAGCGATCTCGATAGCAAAATTTGACAAGATAGGTTTCAGAAGCCATGCCGAAACGAATTCTCCAGGGCGTCGTGGTGAGCGACAAGCAGGAAAAGACAATTGTCGTGAAGGTTGAACGCCGATTCACGCATCCGCTCTTGAAGAAGACGGTGCGGCGCTCGAAGAATTATCACGCCCATGACGAGGCGAAAGCCTTCAAGGTCGGAGATACGGTCTCGATCGAGGAGACCAAGCCGATCTCGAAGCTTAAGCGCTGGATCGTCCTGCCGGCGACGGCAAAGGCCTGAGGGCCGATTGGAATTTCTCGGGCCGCCTCCTTCGCAGGAGGGCTCGGGCGCATTTTTAACGCAGGGAGGCAAGGCCTCCTTCAGACGCAGTCCGGCGGCGGAATTCGCAGCCGGAAACCGATCTGGGCAGAAAGGTATGAGACGATGATACAGATGCAGACAAATCTCGACGTCGCCGATAATTCGGGCGCGCGCCGCGTGATGTGCATCAAGGTGCTCGGCGGCTCGAAGCGGAAATACGCCGGGGTCGGCGACATTATCGTCGTCTCGATCAAGGAGGCCATTCCGCGCGGCCGCGTCAAGAAGGGCGACGTGATGAAGGCCGTGGTGGTGCGCACGGCCAAGGACATCAAGCGGGCGGACGGGTCGGTCATTCGCTTCGACTCCAATGCGGCGGTCTTGATCAACAATCAGTCGGAGCCGATCGGGACCCGCATCTTCGGGCCGGTGCCGCGCGAATTGCGCGCCAGGAACCAGATGAAGATCATTTCGCTCGCGCCGGAGGTATTGTGATGGCGGCGAAAATAAAAAAAGGCGACCGGGTCGTCGTGCTCGTCGGCCGCGACAAGGGACGTTCGGGCGAAGTCGTCCAGGTCATTCCGAAGGAATTGCGCGCGATCGTGCGCGGGGTCAATCTCGTCAAGCGGCATCAGGGCCAAACCGCGAAGCAGGAAGCCGGCATCATCACGAAAGAGGCTGCGATCCACCTGTCGAATCTCGCCGTCGCCGATCCCAAGGACGGCAAGGCGACCCGGGTCGGGTTCAAGTTTCTCGACGATGGCCGCAAGGTGCGCGTCGCCAAACGTTCTGGAGATGTGATCGATGGCTGAGTTGAAGACGGGCAAGGGCGGAGCCAAGGGCGCCGCGAAGGGCGGAGCCGCCAAGGGCGGCAAGGCTCCCGCGAAAGCCGCTCCAAAAGAGAGCGCCAAAGCCAAGAAGCCTGGCGGCGAAGGCGCGCGCAGGGAGCCTACGCAATACGCCACGGCGTCAGCCGAATCGCTTGTTTCGCCCAAGGACTACGCGCCTCGGCTCAAGAAACATTACGAGGAGGTCGTTCGGCCCCAACTCATCGAGGAGTTCGGCTATAAGAACGCATTCGCCGTGCCGACGATTGAAAAGATCGTGCTGAACATGGGCGTCGGCGAGGCGGTGAACGACACCAAGAAGGTCACGATGGCGGCGGCCGACCTTGGCTTGATCGCCGGCCAAAAAGCCGTGATCACCCGCGCCCGTAATGCGATCTCGACCTTCAAGGTTCGCGAGAACATGCCGATCGGCGCCAAGGTCACGTTGCGCAAGACGCGCATGTATGAATTTCTCGACCGCCTGGTCACGATCGCCCTGCCGCGGATCCGGGATTTCCGCGGACTTAACC
>CAWESJ010000265.1:0-6849 GCA_963811015.1 uncultured Alphaproteobacteria bacterium
CCGAAGCCGCGCCGGTGGCCTCCATCATGGCCGCCATGCCGGACAGGATCTCAGCCGGGAAGTGCTTCATCAACTCCGCGTCCTTGTGGATCAAAGGCTCGCACTCGGCCCCGTTGGCAATCACAAATTCGACACTCGACGCCGCCTTGACGTAAGTAGGAAACCCAGCCCCTCCCGCCCCAACTACGCCGCATTCCCGCAACGTATTACGCCAAGCATTCTGTCTTCTGACCTCTGTCTTCTGTCTTACCGGAATCTCACCTTCACATCCGGCTTATTCTCCAAATGCACCGTATCGATGAAGCGCACCCTCGCCGGCGTGTGCGTCATCACGATGGACTGCGTGCGCGTCCCATCGCCGAAGAACCGCACGCCCTTCAGCAGGTTGCCGTCGGTCACGCCGCTGGCGGCAAAGACGATGCTGCGTCCGGGGGCCAGTTCGCCCGTGGTGTAGATCTTGGCTGGGTCGCGGATGCCCATGGCCTGCATGCGCTCCTTCTGGGCGTCGTCCTTCACCACCAGGCGGCCTTGAATCTCGCCGTTCAGGCAGCGCAGCGCCGCGGCGGTCAGCACCCCTTCGGGCGCGCCGCCGAAACCCATCACGGCATGTACCCCGGTGCCGGAGCCGAAGCCGGGGGCTTCGCCACGCCTGAGAGTAAGGCCTTACTCGAGCGGCGGCTCGCCGAGATCGCCCGCGAAATCCGCGACGAAGCGCTGCGCCGCTATTACCAGGCGGATTTCAGGGCCAGGCTGTTCAAGCTTTTCGATCGCGGCGGCGGCCGCGCCTATGACCGTCGCCCAGGTGAGAGGGGATTTGGCGCGCGCGGCTTTGGCGGCAAGGCGGCGCTTCGGGGCTGGCCGGAGCGCGACGGCGCGCGCAATACAGTGTCGAAGCTTGCGCCCAATGTAAGCCAGAGCCTGGCGAACTCGCCCCTTTTGCGCCCCGGCAAGACAAGCCTTTCGCCGCGCGAATCGCTGATTCTCTTGCTTCTTCTGAACCACCCCGGATTGATCGAGCGGTGGGCCGAGGCGATCGCCGAAATCGAGTTCTCGAGCAATGAGGCGAACGGCCTGCGCAACGCGCTGCTCGATCTCGCCGGCGCCGAACGGCTCGATCGGCCGAGCCTGCGCGCCGCCGCCGAGGGCGCAGGCTTCGCGCCAATCCTGCAAAAGCTCGAGTCCTTGGCCGCGCATGGCTCGCATTGGTATATCAAGGCCGAGGCCGCCGAGGCCGATGCGGAGGAAGTCCTGAGGCAAGCCCTGACCTTGCATCATCGGGCGAGAGCGTTACATAGAGAGTTGCAATCGGCGGAATTGGCTCTAGTTAGTGAGAGTAGCGAGGCGAATCTCGACCGTCTCAAGGATATTCGGGAGCAATTATTGGCGCTCGGCGGAACCGAGGCCGCCGTCGAGGGCTTCGGGACATTGTCCGGACGCGCCGGCGGGACCTTGTGAACCTCGAGCGGGACCTTGTGAGCCACAGGCGGAGCCTTGTGAGCCTACGCGGCGAACCGCTGCGGTTGCGCTGGCGGTTTGTCATGTTTCCTGGCAACATGCTAAAGGTTTTAGGTTGGGCGGTTTGAAGCGGCGTCCTTGCGCGCGTGCGTCCGCCTTGATGCGGGCGCTGAGCTAGGCGGCCGAACGCCGCCCCTTCGGGCGTCGGTCGCATAGCGTTTTTAGAATTTGCGTTTTTAGAACTGGCGTTTTTCAAACATGACCTTTTCGGTCCCGTGAAATGACGCATCAAGTCTCGTGACGACAGGTGAATTTCTTTAGGCGAAGCATTTCTCGATTAATCCTCGCCGCCCCGGGACGGACGCGCCTCGGCGGCAACGTAATATACAAAATGGTAGAGCCTTTTGAACATGAGCCATGAGAGAGTTCGGGACCATTTGTCGCTGTTGGCCGGCGCCGATCCGCCGTTCAAATGCGACGGATCGCGGACTCGCGGCGGCGCGGCCGTCTGTCCAACCGCGCGCGCCGATTGAAGTTTCGCAGCGCGTCGGCCGCGGGTAAGCCGTTGGGGCATGTCCTTAAGACCTATTGGGGCATGTCTTTAAAAAAGGCCGCTCGACCGCGTCAGGTCCGATAGGCTCCAGCCTCTTGAATTTGAGCCGCATCCCTTTTGGGCAGGTCGGTTCATCTGATTGGGGGCGCTCCAAAGCATGACGCCGAAAAGCAGCAACCGGTTTTCGGGTGACATCATGCTCTAATGCTGTGATGAGAGACGGATGAAAAACGCGTAACGCTCTGCAGACCTTGGAGTCGATCACCTTCGCGGTCTAGGACTAGCCTTCGGCGGCGGCTTGCGCGCCCGCCGCGCCAGCCGGCCCATATGACGATAGTTTTGCTCACCCTCGGAGACCACTGATGGCGAAAAAGGACAACGAGAAGACCGAGGCGGAAGGCGGCGCGGTCGAGACCGCGGACAGCCCTTTGCTCGATCTATCCGACGCCGCCGTCAAGCGGATGATCAAGCTCGCCAAGAAGCGCGGCTTCGTCACCTATGCGGAATTGAACGCCGTGCTTCCCTCGGAGGAGGTCAATTCCGAACAGATCGAGGACGTCCTGG
Source organism: uncultured Alphaproteobacteria bacterium (assembly GCA_963811015.1). Taxonomy (GTDB): domain Bacteria; phylum Pseudomonadota; class Alphaproteobacteria; order Rhizobiales; family Beijerinckiaceae; genus Methylocapsa. The sequence goes on from CAWESJ010000265.1 coordinate 2,573, forward strand.
CGATGCTCAATGAAATGGGCATCAACGTCACCGAGAACGAGGAGCAGGATGACGGCGAGCCCGAGGAGGCCGCCGAAGAGGAGGAGGCCGAGGGAGGCGATCTCGTCGAGGCGGTGCAGGCGAAGGCCGTCACGGTCCGATCGTCCGAGCCCGCCGACCGCACCGACGACCCGGTCCGGATGTATCTGCGCGAAATGGGCTCCGTCGAGCTTTTGTCGCGCGAAGGCGAAATCGCCATCGCCAAGCGGATCGAGGCCGGGCGCGAGGCGATGATCGCCGGACTTTGCGAGAGCCCGCTCACCTTCCAGGCGATCATCATCTGGCGCGACGAGCTGAACGACAGCAAGGTCTTGCTGCGCGACATCATCGATCTCGAGGCGACCTATGCCGGGCCCGACGGCAAGAACACGCCCAAGATCGACATGACCGCGCCGGGCGCGGCCGAGGCGCTCGCGGCGCAGCAGGCCCCGGCCACCGCGCCGCTCGATCCGCCGGCCCGCTTGCGGCCGGCCGGCGAGGAGATCGGCCTCGACGCGCCGATCCCCGAGGACGCCTTCGACGAAGAAGACGACATGGAGAACGCGGTCTCGCTTTCGGCGATGGAAGCCGAGCTGAAGCCGAAGGTTCTCGACACGTTCGACCGCGTCGCCGACGCCTATAAGAAGCTGCGCCGGCTGCAGGACCAAAATGTCGAGAACAAGCTCAAGAACGAGACGCTGACGCCGGCGCAGGAGCGCAAATACAAGACGCTCAAGAAGGAGATCGTCGCCGACGTGAAGTCGCTCGTCGCTCAATCCCAACCGCATCGAGGCGCTGGTCGAGCAGCTCTACGACATCAATAAGAGGCTGATCGGGCTCGAGACGCGGCTTTTGCGCCTCGCCGAAGGCTCCGGCGTCAGCCGCGAGGATTTTCTCAAGAACTACCAGAATTCCGAGCTCGATCCGAAATGGCTTTTGCGCGTATCCAAGCTCGGCGGCCGCGGCTGGAAGGATTTCGTCGCTCACGCGAAGGATATGATCAAGGACATCCTGGGCGAAATCCATGGCCTTGCGACCGAGACGGGCCTGGAGATCCAGGAATTCCGCCGCATCGTCCATCTCGTGCAGAAGGGCGAGCGCGAGGCGCGCCAAGCCAAGAAGGAAATGGTCGAGGCGAACCTTCGCCTCGTGATTTCGATCGCCAAGAAATACACCAATCGCGGCCTGCAATTTTTGGATTTGATCCAAGAGGGCAATATCGGCCTGATGAAAGCGGTCGATAAGTTCGAATATAGGCGCGGCTATAAATTCTCCACCTACGCCACCTGGTGGATCAGGCAGGCGATCACCCGCTCCATCGCAGACCAGGCGCGGACGATCCGCATTCCGGTGCATATGATCGAGACGATCAACAAGATCGTGCGGACCTCGCGCCAGATGCTGCATGAGATCGGCCGCGAGCCGACCCCTGAAGAACTCGCCGAAAAGCTCGCCATGCCGCTTGAAAAAGTGCGCAAGGTCTTGAAGATCGCCAAGGAGCCAATCTCGCTCGAAACCCCGATCGGCGACGAGGAAGATTCGCATCTCGGCGATTTCATCGAGGACAAGAACGCGATCCTTCCGATCGACGCCGCGATTCAGTCAAACTTGCGCGAGACGACCACGCGCGTCCTGGCCTCCCTCACGCCCCGCGAGGAGCGCGTGCTGCGCATGCGCTTCGGCATCGGCATGAACACCGACCACACGCTCGAAGAGGTCGGCCAGCAGTTCTCGGTCACGCGCGAACGCATTCGCCAGATCGAGGCCAAGGCGCTGCGCAAGCTGAAGCACCCGTCGCGCTCGCGCAAGCTGCGGAGCTTCCTGGATAATTGAGCGGCGGCGGGAGGTCCCGCGATGTATCAGCCGGCGCATCATCGCGAGGAGCGTCTCGACGTTCAACACGCGCTGATCCGGGCGCATCCCCTCGGGACCTTGATCACCCTCGGCGCCGAGGGCCTCATCGCCAATCCGGTTCCGTTTGTTCTCGATGACTTAATTGGGCCGCGCGGCCTGCTGCGCGCCCATATCGCGCGCGCAAACCCGCAATGGCGCGATCATGATCCCTCGGTCGCGGCGCTTGTGATCTTCCAAGGCCCGCAGGCCTATGTCACGCCGTCCTGGTACAAGACCAAGGAGGAGAGCGGCAAGGTGGTTCCGACCTGGAACTATGCAACCGTTCACGCCTATGGTCGCATGGCCGTGATCGAGGATCGCGCCTGGCTTCTCGCCCAGATCAACGCGCTGACGGCGGCCATGGAGAAAAACCGCGCGAACCCATGGTCTCCGGCCGACGCGCCGGCACCCTTCGTCGAAGCGCTGCTCGGACAGATCGTCGGCCTCGAAATTCCGATCGACCGCATCGAGGGGAAGTGGAAGCTCAGCCAGAACAGGCCGCAGGCGGACCGCGACGGCGTGACCGCCGGGCTTTTGGCTTCGACGGACCCTGCCGATCAGGCGGTGGGCAAGCTTATGGCGGCGCCTGATTTAAAGGCCTGAGCGCGTTCCGATTGGATGGAATCATCCAATCGATAAGAACTCGCTCAAGATCAATAAGTTGGAGCATGTTCTGATCGAAAAAGTCGATCAACTTTTTCGGAACATGCTCTAAATCTTCCGCGCGGCGGGCTTGGTCCATTTGAGGACAGGGTTGCGCGCCGCCCTTGTCTCGTCGAGGCGGCGGCGCGGGGCGTAATAGGGCGCGCCAAGAAAGCGCTCCGTCTCGCCGCGCTGCGCCGCAAAGGCGAGATCGCGCAAGGTCGCGATGAAAAGATCGAGCGAGGCCTTCGACTCGGATTCGGTCGGCTCGATCAACATCGCGCCATGGACGACCAGCGGAAAATAAATCGTCATCGGATGATAGCCTTCGTCGATCAGCGCCTTGGCGAAATCAAGCGTCGTAAGGCCGGTTGGCTTCAGCCAGGACTCATCGAACAAGACCTCATGCATGCAGGGCCGGTCGCCGAAAGGCTGCGACATGAGATCGGCGAGGCTGGCGCGAATATAGTTCGCGCTCAGCACGGCGTCCTCCGACGCCTGGCGCAGGCCGTCCGCCCCATGTGAAAGCATATAGGCGAGAGCCCGCACGAACATGCCCATCTGGCCGTGAAAGGCCGTGATCCGCCCAAAGGCCTGCGGCGCCTCGGCCTGATGTTCGACGAGGCGAAGGCCGGCTTCGCCGCGGCGCAGGAAAGGCAAAGGCGCGAAAGGGGCGAGCAAAGCGGAAAGGACGACTGGACCCGCGCCCGGGCCGCCGCCGCCATGCGGCGTCGAGAATGTCTTGTGCAGGTTGATGTGCATGGCGTCGACGCCGAGATCGCCGGGCCGGGCCTTGCCCATGATCGCGTTGAAATTCGCCCCGTCGCAGTAGAAATAGGCGCCCGCCTCATGCACGGCCTCGGCGATCGCGACAATATCCTTCTCGAACAGGCCGCATGTGTTCGGATTGGTCAACATGATCGCGGCGACATCGGGCCCAAGGCGGCGCCTGACTTCGGCGGCGTCCACCGTTCCATCCGCCCGCGCCGGAACCGAGCGCACCTCGAAGCCGACGCGCGTCGCGCTCGCGGGATTGGTGCCATGCGCCGAATCCGGCGCGAGAACGATTCGCCGCGTCTCGCCCTCGCCCTTGGCCTCGATCGCCGCCTTGATCGCCATCATGCCGCAGGCCTCGCCATGCGCGCCGGCCTTGGGCGACAGGGCGACCGCCTCCATCCCCGTCAGCGCGCAAAGCCAGCGGCCGAGCTCCGCGATGAGCTCAAGCGCCCCTTGCACCGTGGATTGCGGCTGCAGCGGATGAATATCGGCAAAGCCCGGAAGCCGCGCCATGGCTTCGTTGAGGCGCGGATTATGTTTCATCGTGCAGGAGCCGAGCGGATAAAGGCCGGCGTCGATGGAATAATTCTTCTGCGACAGCCGCACATAATGGCGCATCGCCTCGGGTTCGCTCAGGCCCGGCAGGCCGATCGGCGCCTCCCGCGCGAGCCCGCCGAGCCGATCTTCGAAGGGCGACGGCTCATCGAGATCGACGCCGGTGACCTCGGGCCGGCCGATCTCGAAGATCAGGCCTTCCTCGAGCGCGAGCGCGCGGTTGCCGGTGAAGGTTTCGGGGTCCGCGCGGGCGGCTTCTCCAGCTCGCGCATAGCGGCCTTGGGCGGGTTGTTCCGGCCGGTTCAGCATCACAGCGCTCCTTGCAAGGCGTCGGCGAGCGCGGCGCGGTCCGCGTCCGTGTTGACTTCGGTTGACGCGACGAGAATCAAATC
>CAWESJ010000266.1:0-5720 GCA_963811015.1 uncultured Alphaproteobacteria bacterium
AAGTCCAGCGCCCGTGTCGGCAATGTTGTCGGGCGTCTTTAAAATACGGCGATGATAGGAATTGTTCGCGTTCTGGGCGTCACCAAGGCTGCGCATCTCGGACAGTTGCCGCAACTCGCTCTCGTCGCGTTCGGCGCGTTGTCGCTGCTTATCGGCGCTTTGTTCATCGTGCGCCAGCAGGGGATCAAACGGCTGATGGCCTATTCGAGCATCGAGCATATGGGGGTCGTCGCGCTTGGCGTCGCCGGCGCTCTCTATCACATTCTCAATCTTTTCTTGAACAAGTTTCTTATGTTCTTCGGCGCCGGAAACATGATGCGCGCTTACGACACCAAAGCGATCGCTGCGATTCAGGGCGTGGGGCGCCGGTTTCCGACCGAAGGCGCCCTCTGGCTCGCGGGGGCCGTGGCGATCACCGGCGCGCCGCCCTTCGGTCTGTTCCTGAGCGAATTCATGATCATGCGGGCGGGCCTGCAGCCCTCGTTTTTTTGGGTGGTTTACTTCATGGCCATCCCGCTGATCGTCATCTTCATCGAATTCATGAATCATTTCCGCTCGATGTATTACGCGCCGGCGCCTTCGGAAGCGCCCGCAGGCGGCAAATTAAGCGGCTGGTGCGCGGCGCCGATGTGGCTGTCGATCCTTCCGCTTCTTGTCCTCGCCCTGTGGTGGCCTGCTGGAATCTGGGACTATTTGAGTTCCATCGCCCAACCCCTATCGCCGGCGGCGCCATGAGAGGCTACGAGCTTATTTCGATCGAGCCGGAAAACCTATCAGACGCAGTCGAGCGGCTCGTCAAGAACGGCGGCCGGATGCAAATGATCTATGCATGGCGTCCGGCGCCTAGCCGACTTGAGCTGCGATATGTCGCAAGCGCGGGCGCGAGAGAAGAATTCCTCGTCTGGCGCTGCATCGCTGATGGCCCGATTCAAAGCCTGGCGTGCATTAGCCCGTTGCTAGGTTGGCACGAACGCGAAATCTCGGACTTGTTCGGATTGAAATTCATTGACCATCCGGAGCCCTACCACCTAGTCCTTCATGACGGCGCCGCCCCGATCAAGCCTCCGCTCGACCCCGCCTATCCTTTTGACGCGCGGATGCCGTTCGAGCCAACCGATCGCGGGGCGCCTGAGGTAGAAAGCGTCGACGTCCAGAGGATGCCGTTCGGGCCGGTGCGCGCCGATGTCGTTGAATCGGGCGAGCTCGTCTTTTTCTATATCGGCGAACACATCCTGCATCTGCATCCGCAGCTCTTCTTCAAGCATCGCGGTATGGAGAAGCGCTTCGAAGGCCGCTCGCTCGCGAACGCCGCCGTCCTGGCCGAACGCGTTTCAGGCGTAGACAGCGTCGCCCATGCGCTTGCTTTCTGCCAAGCAGTCGAATGCGCGGCGGCATGCTCCCTGCCGCCGCGCGCGCTCATGCTCGGGTCCCTCCTGGCCGAGCTGGAGCGCCTCTACAACCACCTCCACTACCTTGGGCATCTCGCTCATACGACCACGCTTAAAGTTGGCGAGGCGCAAGGCAAGCTTCTTGAAGAACGCGCCAAGCAGATCAACCGCCGGCTCACTGGAAGGCGCTTTCTTCGCAGCTTGCTCATCGCCGGCGGGTTGCGTCGCGACTTGAACCCTAAGCCCTGGCTCGGCGAGACCTTGGCGGCCTTGCGCGAGGAGGCCGCCGCCTACACAGCGATGCTGGAGACGACGAACAGCCACCTGGACCGGCTGATGACGACAGGGGTTCTGAGCCCAAAGATCGCCTTCGACCAAGGCGCCACAGGCCCAATCGATCGCGCGTCTGGGCTCGATCGCGATCTGCGGCGCGATCATCCCTACGCAGCCTACGACGCGTTGCCGCTCGCCGTGCCCATCAGGACGGCGGGAGACGCGCATGCGCGCGCGCAGGTCCGGATTGGCGAAATCGACGCAAGGATCGTCTTGATGCAGCGGATTCTGCTTCTGATGGCTGATGGCCCCATATGCGGAGACTGCGCCCCCCGCCCGGTTCGGAAGGGCTCGGCTGGGCGGAATCGCCGTGCGGGTCATTGTTTTACGCCGTTCATTTCGGCAACGAAGGTGCGCTCGCGCGTAAAGATCAAATCGCCGTCGTTCTCGAACTGGCGCGTCTTTCAGATTCACCGTTCACGACAGCAACATGATGGACTACGCCATCAATGAGGCGAGCTTCGGGCTGACTGTGGCGGGATGCGATCGCTAGGAGGCCACAATGCCGCTCTGGACTCTCTTTGGGCTGCGCAAAGGCAAGGCGACGACGGATTGGCAGGAGGGCGACCAGGAAGATCGGGACAATGGTCAAGATGGCGTCCTCGGAATGCCGCGGTTCGAACCGCGGCGCTACGCGGAAGAATGTGTGGAATGCGCCAGGATATGTCCGACCGCAGCGATCAGAGTGAGCCCTAAGCAAACTGGGCGAGCAAGGCTGGAGGTCGATTACGGCCGCTGCGTGGTCTGCCAGCTCTGCGTTGAAGTCTGCCCGACCGACGCGGCCACGACGTCCCGCGATTGGGCCTTCGGAACACGCGATCGCTTCGATCTGTTGTTTTCGAACGATGACGTTCATATCATCCACGAAAGCGCGGGGCCACATTGCAAGAAGTGGCTTTCGCCGGAGCTGCATATCCGTCATGTTGACGCGGGGTCCTGCAATGGCTGCGAGTTGGGGCTGCGGGCGCTGGACAATCCCTTCTACAACCTGCACAGGTTCGGCGTCTTCTTCGCGCCGTCGCCGCGCTTCGCCGACCTTCTGCTGGTCACTGGCCCCGTGACCTATGCGATGCATGAACCCTTGCTGCGGACCTATGAGGCGATGCCGGAGCCTCGCTGGGTCATGGCCGCAGGAACCTGCGCGGTCTCTGGCGGCGTCGCCGGCGGCGGCTACGCTGCGGGAACGGCCTGAACGGGGTCTTGCCGGTGGACCTTTATTTGCCTGGGTGCCCGCCTAATCCGGCGGCCTTGATCGAAGCCCTGCTGATGTTTCTCGACCGGACTCATCAGCGCGTGAAGGGAGGCCGCCTTGTCGAATGATCTTCTTGGCGTCGCCGTAGAAGCCTGGCTGATCGCCGCCGCGCTGGCGCTGACGAACCACGCCTTGCGCCTCGCACGCATCAGCCTCGGCGTCGGCAGCGTGGGGCTGCTGGCGCTTGCGCTCACGACATTGCCGGTCGGCGCGCCCCCGGTTCACACGCCCCTCTGTATCGGCGTAACAGGTTCGACCCTTGTTCTCTCGCCTGACGCCCTCCGGCTCATGGCTTTCGGCCTGCCAGGCGCGATCCTGTGCGCGTGGCTTGGCACTCCTTCGCGGCGTCAGGCGGGCCGGATATTTGGCATGGTGGCAAGCCTCATTGGCGCTCTTGGAGTCTTTGGCCTGCAAGACGCCGTCAACTTTCTTATAGCGCGGGAGATCATGAGCCTGGGCGGCGCCGCCATGATCCCAGGCGAGGATTTGTCGGTGGACAAAGGCCGCACCGTTCTGTTCATGCTTAGCCTGCTCGAGGCGGGATCTGTCGCATTGATGCTTGCCTTCGTTCCCTCTGGCGCATGAGACGGACAGTTTGTCCTTCTCCGAATTCGCTACGGCCGCGCACGCAATGCCGGAAGGCGAGCAGCTCTTCGGTGGTCTGCTGTTGCTGATCGGATTTGGCGCGAAGCTAGGACTGCTGGCCTTCTATGAATGGTTTCCTGGAGCCTATGGCGCCGGCAGCGGCGCAACGGGGGCGCTGTTGTCCGGCGTGGTCTTGAACGCGGCTTTCTTTGCGTTAGGTCGTGGGCTTACCGAATGGCTTCCGCCAAGCCACGCCCTGTCGATATCAATTCCGGGACTCTTCGTCGTCGGCATCGGGCTCATCAGCGCCATCTTGTCGGCGCTTTACGCCTTCCAACGGGAGGATTGGCGGGAAGCTTTGAGCCTGTCCTCAGCGGAGAACGCCTCGGTCTCGGTCTCTCTCTTGGGCGCAGCGTTGATGTTCCGGCAGAATGGGCTAGTGGATTTGGCTGGCCTCGCTTGGACTGTCGCCCTCCTCAATCTCGCGGGACACGCGCTTGCAAAGCCAGCAATGTTCTTTGCGGCGGATGGAGTCTACCGCTCCTATGGCGATTATATTTTGGTTCAGAGGGGAATCCTGAGCCGCAGCCCCTGGATCTTCGGCGTTGGCGCGCTTTTCGCCGCGATGAGCCTTGCGGCGATGCCGCCCCAGGCTGGCTTCGTCAGCGAGTGGTATCTGTTTCAAACATTTTTCCAAGGCTTTCACCTCAGTAGTCTCAGCAGTCGCCTGACGGCGGTTCTCCCCGGCGCGGGATTGGCTCTTACGGCGGCGATCTCCTTCGCACTTTTCATCAAGCTACTTGGCATTGGGTTGCGCGGTCGTCCCGAGCCAAGCGCGGCGCCAATGCCGATTACAACTTCGATCGCCGTCGGCGCACTGGGGCTTTGCGTCCTCGCTTTGGCGGTCGGAATGCCGTTCTGGCTGACCACTTTGGCGCCGCTCTCGGCCACTTTTGACTCAGACGCCCCGTCAAGAATGGCCGATGGCTGGCTCCTCGCGCCATTAACGGCTAAGTTCGCCGTCATCTCGCCAAGCAAGCTCGTCATCGCCATGCCTATTCTGGCGTTGTTGCCGACGGGGTTCTTGCTTCTGTCGATGCGTCGGCGCCCGAGATCGGTCCCCGTCTGGTATGGCGGCGGTGACCGAAACCCGGAACGCAATACCGGGAAAGGCTATCAAACCCTGATCAATGCCGTTTTGCGGTCGTATGTGAAGCGGAAGGAACAACGCCGCAATCACGACTCTCTATCCAAGCCCTCCCACCCGTGACCAGTAGCGTCCGTTAGCGTGCGCCGCATTCAATCTGGATGTCAAAAGCCTGCGTCAGGAGTTCGGGCTTCAAAACCTGCTCCTTTTTGCCTTTTGCAGCGCACCCCCCGGACTTCAGCAAAAAAACATGGCTGAAGACAGGCATAATTTCCTTCGAGATAATGGGTGACCAGGATCATGGTCGGGCCGCCGGGCATCCCGCCCAGGCTTTCCAGGGTGGACAGCAGATGCTCTCTGGAGACCAGGTCCAGTCCTCCGCATGGTTCATCCAGGATCAGCAGGCGAGGCTTATGAATGAGCGCCCTTGCGATCAGCAGGCGCTGCTTCTCTCCCTGCGAGAGCACCGCGTAGGGAGAATCGAGTATGTTAGCGCAGTCGAGTCTTGCGGCAAGCCTAGCGGCCTCCTCGAAATCCTCGGCTTCCGGCTTATCGAATATCCCGATCGAAGCGTACTTTCCGCTCACGATGAAGTCGAGAGGCTTCTGAGAGGGAGGGACCTGAGCCTGGAGAAAAGATCCGACCCAGCCGATTTTCTTTCGCAAAACGCGAAGGTCTACTTCACCGAAGTGCTCTCCCAATACGGTGACGTCGCCCGAGGTCGGCCATAGATAACCGGCAAAGGATCTGGAGCAGGGTCGTCTTGCCCGACCCATTGGCGCCGAGTATTACCGAGTGCTCACCGGGTTTGATCTCCCAGGAAATATCTTCCAGAATGGGCCTCCGCTTCCTTACGAACCGGACGCCTTTGATGCTTATCCAACTATTATTTTCCATTTCACGTTAAACGAGTGCTCTCCAACCGTAAATTATTCCGATGGAGGCCAGGAGACTAATCAAACGATTCCCATGTAAGCACGATTTTTCCGAAATGCTCTCCTTTACTGAGATACCG
>CAWESJ010000267.1:0-4768 GCA_963811015.1 uncultured Alphaproteobacteria bacterium
TCACGAGCCGACTGTCACGCCGGAATCAAGTACGATCGTTTGACCATTGGTCAGCGTCGCGGTTGCACCCCCGTTCGAAGACGTTTGGATCGATGCAACGGTTCCGCTCACGGAACCATCCGCCGACGTCAGGCTCGCTCCAATAATGTTGCCGGCCTGCGCCGACAACAGGGCATCGAGCGTCGAATTTGTCTGCACTTGCTGTTCAACTGAGGAAAATGACGCCAATTGGCTCATGTACTGGGTCGGATCTGTCGGATTTGTCGGATCCTGATTTTGCAACTCTGCGACCAGAAGCTGCAAAAACTGGTTATAGCCGACCGTCGCAGTTGACGCCGCGGCGTTTGACGTCGACGAAGCGCCAGGGGTCGCGTTCGTTAATGCGCTTAGGGTGCTTACAGTCATGGGAAGGCCTTTCCAAATGTGGTTCTCAGGCTGCCTGAATCGGCGAGGTGTCGCTGCCAACGGCCAATATTTCCGCTTCTATCGGAAAGAGCATGCGGATTGCTTTCAACGCCTCGAAGACCCGGTTCGAATCGATGAGGGCCTTCGCCCCCCGCAATCCGGCGAGAAGCGCCGGCTGTTCACAAATGGCGATGATCATACGGACGGATTCTTCAAACATGTCATGCGCCGTCGCTGTGTCGGTCGGAGTCATCAGCATGATTTGAACGATGAAATAAAGCTGACGCAACGGAGTGGTCGCGTCCTCGACCTTCATCACGTGAGATTCTAGAAGAAACGTCGCATCATTTAGCAGTTCGAGTGAAACCTTTCTGTCCGCGCGTAAAACTGCTCCGTTGATATAGATCTTTTCGCCGGCGCGAAGCGATATATGCATCCAAAGCCCTCACTTCAGTCCGTCGCTAATCATGGAACAAACCTCGATAAGACCACGAAAGCTTTGTGATTGGCCGGAACGAATTGAATTGGCTTCCTTGATAATCCAGACGCCGACCGACACAAGGTCGGCGCGCAACATGTCCGGAAGATCATTCTCCGGAGCAATGAGATCTTCGATGAGAGCCTTCCACAATGTACATGCGAAAGACAACGCCTCCTCCGCCGCCGGCGACCTAGGCCCAGCCGCCATAGCCTTTTCGAAGAGAGCAATTGCATGCTCCAGAGCGCGCCGTTCGCGATCGCGGCAATCTCTCTGACTTTCCATCGCATTTTCGGCATAACTGAGTTGATACATGGCCGCCCATCGCGTCTTGTGATCGCATTGCGTTCAATTCTACAGGAATTTGACCAGGCTCAACTGGCTTAGCTGCGACGTCAACGAATAGGATGTTTCGATTTGCGTCTGCAGATCCGTGATGCGCGTCGACACCTCATATGTATTGACGCTTTCGAGGTTACTGACTTGAGTCGACAAGAGGTTCATTTGCAGCGACATCTGGCTGGTTGAATTTGTAACAGCCGACTGGACGACTCCGACATTGGCCTGCAGACTGGTGAGACCCGCTATCCCGGATTTCAACAGACCCTCCGCAGTGCTTACGAGAGCGCCAAACGCCCCTACGCCGAGATTTTGAGCGCCAAGATCGGCGAGCATCGTATAGGCTTGCGTGAGTTCTTGAAACGCCGGCGCGTTGGCGCTAACCGACGTATTCTCTGTTTGCGTCGGCGAGATTAGATTGCTCATGGTCTGATCGGATGCGGAGGACCAATTGCTTGTCCAATTGGCTCCTTGGAACAGCGGCGCGAATTGATCGGTGAGAAAGCTCTGCATCGCAGGGCCGCTAATGCCTGATACGCCAGCGCTCGACTGCGACATCCCGAATGTCGCGGCGAAAGCCGCATCTACCGCCTGTTGGTTCGGGGCGGATGCGCCGTAATAGTCAGTTATCGGCGGTTTGGCAGAATTTTCGCCAGCGAAAATATATTCCCCATCGAGCGAAGAGTTCAGCCCGGCGATCATTGATTTTAGATCGCTTGCGGCGGTCGTCTGAAGCGTGCTTGCGCCAGAAGTCGCTCCATTGCTTTCGATGAGGGAATTGAGCAGATCTTGCGCAGAGCTTTGCAAGCTGCTCAGAATGTTCTGCGTGGTGGAAAGGCGCGTGGAGACCGTCGTGTTCGTGTCTGAGATCGTCTGCAGGAGCGCTTGCTCCCCTTGCAAAGAAATGCTTTGCCCGGTTTGCGCGCCCAGCGTGAGCCCGATATCGGCGTAATTTCCCGTCGAAAGCTCTGTCTGGCTCGCCGCAAGTTCGGATTGCATCTTGAGGATCGATTGCCGCATCGAAGACGAAATCGATTGGGTCGAAATGTAGCTGGTCATGCCGGGATATTCCCTAAGTCTGTCAGGAAAGCGCTGAACATGCTGTCGATCGCACTGACCAGTTTCGCCGAGGCGGAGTAGGAATTCTCAAGATCGAGCATTTTCGACATTTCACTATCCAGATTGACGCCTGTCGCGTTGGACATAGCCGTCGTCGCCGTGCTGAGCAGAGTGTCCTGGTAGCTGCTTTCCGACGACACCTGAGATCGCTGGGCTTCCAGCCAACTGACCGAGGCGGAGGAATAGCCGCTCAGGGTTGCGCTGGTTGATATGCCGCCCGCCGCACTGAAGCTCTGGGTCGCCTGCAAATTGGCCAGCAGCTGGGAAATCCGGCCGGAATAGCTCGCGTTGGCGCTTGTGTTATATGTATAATCTGAATTTAAAGTGTCCGAGATGCCGCCGTCGCGCAGGAGATCAGCGTCGCCTCCCTGGCTTGGATCGACGTTTGCGTTCACTGTGATATCGCTTGAAAGCGCGGCGACGGATGAGGGAAGCGAGCTTGCCCCTGGCGTGGTGAAGAGGCCAGGAAGGTTAGGTCCGGCGCCGGCCTGGTCGGTTTCCGAGAAACTACTGATAAGGGCCCCGGCTATATTGTCCAATTGCGCCTGGTATGTCACGGCGACGCTATCGCGCAGGGTCGAAAGCCCGGCGAGCGCGCCAGCGGCGATCGGCATAGCCGCCGAGCCGCCTGTGATTGGAGCGCCATCGACATAAACGGCATTTCCCACAGTCGTCGGCGTATAAGTGTTGGTCGGCGTGAAGGTCACCGCCCTCGCAACTCCGCCCTGGAACAAGGTTACGCCGCTATCCGTATAGAGGGACATGTCATTGTTCGGGCCTGTCGTCGTGACGAGGCCGATTTGCTGCGATAGCTGCATCAGGATTTGGTCGCGCTGATCTTGCGCGTCCGTAACGTCGGCGCCGCTCGCCGAGCCATTGACGATTTGTCTATTGATCGTTTGAAATTGGCTGAGAAGCGAGTTGACGGTCTCGACTGCGGCGCCAATTGCAGAATCGGCTTGGTCGCGTACCTGCTGCACGGTGGCCGAAGCGCTGTTCAGACCGCTTGCCAGCGCAGCCGCGGCCGAGACTGCGCTCGCAGCTAGGCTCGAGTCGCTCGGCGACGCTTCATAAGTCTGGAGCGCGTCGGTGAAATTGCTCAGGAGAGCGGCCGGAGAGGTTGCGCTCGATGTCCCGGCAGAGTTGCTTGAGACGTCTCCTATCGTCTGGTTAAGCGTGTCGAGCCCGGACGAAATGGCGTTTTGGGTCGCCGCAGCCGCCGTCGAAGACAAAACATTTTCGAACACAGCCTGATTGGAGGCCCGCGTGACTGATACAACCTGCACGCCGTCCGAGGTTGTGGAAACGTTCGCCGTCTTCAGCGAGTAGACAGCGGTGTCGCTGTTGCCGGAAATATTCCGCGACAGGACGGCTGTTTCGGCCGCCACTGCGGCAAGCCCGGACCGCGCGATGCGCGCGGCGCTCGAAAGGCTCATGGTTCACGCCCGATCCGAATTGAAATAGATGCTTCACTTCAACATGTTGTTGAGCGTACTCAGAAGATCGGAGCCAGTTTGGAAAACCTTGGAATTTGATTCGTAAGCGCGTTGCGCGACAATCATATCCGTGAGTTGAGTCGCCAAGTCCACCGTGGACGTCTCAAGCTCGGATGATTGGATCGACCCGAAGCCTGATTGGCCGGCGACGCCGACCACGATGTCCCCCGATTGGCTGCTTTGTTGGTAGACATCGCCGGACAGAGGCGTCAGATTATCCGCGCTCGGCACGTTGCCAAGCGGTATCTTATAGATGGCCGTCGTCGTGCCGTTGGCATAGACCTCCGACAAGGTCCCGTCAGACCCGATTTGCACGCTCTGAACCGTGCTGGCCGAATTGCCGTTTGTCGTTGCTGTCGTGACCCCGAACGGCGAGGCCAATTGCGTCGTTCCCGAAATGTCGAGATTGAGCGTCTGGCCATTCGGAATCGCGAGCGCGAGCGATGCTGGGCTTGTCAGGCTTCCATCGGCCGCGCTGAAATTCAACGTCTGCGTCGTCAGGGCGGCGGTAGAATAGGGAAATCCGCCGCCCGAGGCCGCGTCGGCGGAATTGTAGACCGACACCTCCCAAGTATTTGCGGCTGTCTTGCTGAAATAGACGTCGAGTGTGACCGCGTCGCCGAGATTGTCATAGGTCACAAGCGAAGATTTTGAGGTGTAAGTCACCGGCGCCGTATTGGTGCTGGGCAGGTTGCCTGTATCGACCGCGGCCGTTGAGTCGAGATTAGCGGTCAACGTTCCGGTCGTTGATGGGGTCGCTTTGAGGGTGTTGCCGGAGACGTTCACGACCTGCAACGCGCCGATTCCGTCCGCGGCGGCGTTTCCGGAAGCGACGCTGTAGCCCATCAATTTGTAGCCGGCGGCGTTGACCAGATCGCCTGCAGCGTCCTGCGCGAAGGCGCCCGCGCGGGTCAAATAAGTGTTGCCGTCT
>CAWESJ010000268.1:0-6728 GCA_963811015.1 uncultured Alphaproteobacteria bacterium
TGGGTCAAGCACCGTCCCAATCTCGTCCGGCTACTGGCCGGCTCGGAAACCAGGATTGGACAGAGCTGAATGCCGCGGCCCTTCGCCTCCGGCGCGGCAAGGGCGCTGACCGAGGCCGAACGCTTCGACTGGCTGCGGCTCTCCCGCTGCGACAATATCGGGCCGCGCAGCTTTCGCGTTCTTTTCGAACGCTATGGAAGCGCGGCGGCGGCGCTGGAGGCTCTGCCGGAATTGATCGCGCAAGGGCGGACCGGCCGGCCGATCCGCATCGCGACCGTCGCAGAGACAGAGCGGGAATTTGAGGCGATGCGCCGCTGCGGCGCGGTCTTCATCGGGTTTTGCGAGCCCGCCTATCCGCCGCTGCTGCGAAACGTCTCCACGGCGCCCCCGCTCATCGCCGCGCGCGGCGATCTCGCCTGCCTCTCCCGCTCCAAGGTCGCGGTCGTCGGCGCGCGCAACGCCTCGGCGGCCGGGCTCGCCTTCGCCGAGCAGCTTGCGCGCGGAATCGCCCGGGCCGGCCATGTCATTGTCTCGGGGCTCGCGCGCGGGATTGACGCGCGGGCGCATCAGGCCGCGCTCGAAACCGGGACGATCGCCGTCCTCGCGGGGGGCTTGGGCAAAGTCTATCCCGCCGATCATGAAGCCTTGCTCGAACGGATCGTCGAACAGGGCGCGGCGCTCAGCGAGATGCCGTTTGGCTGGGAGGCGCGCGGCCGCGATTTTCCGCGCCGCAACCGCATTGTCGCGGGCCTGTCGCGCGGCGTCGTCGTTATCGAGGCCGCGCGGCGCTCGGGCTCGCTCATCACCGCGAAATTCGCCGCCGAGCAGGGCCGCGAGATCTTCGCCGTTCCGGGGTCGCCGCTCGATCCCCGCGCGGAAGGCGCCAATGATCTCCTGCGCGACGGCGCGACCTTCTGCACCAGCGCGCAGGACGTGATCGAAGTCCTCGCCAGGCAGGATTGGGAGCTGGACCGGACGCATTTCAACCTGTCGGAACCTGAGCCTTCGGACGGGTTCGACGAGCCGCTTTGGGAGGAGCTCGACCTGCTGGGGCAAGCGCCGGCGCCGCTTGCGCCGCGGGACTCCGGAGAGCGGCTCGATCGGTCTTCTTCCGTCGAAGCCGCGAAGGCTTTGGACGATCCTGCGCCTCGCGCCGGCTCCGAGCCGCAACCGGCCGAGCGCGCGCCGGCGGATCTCGCCTCGCGCGTCGTCGAGCTTTTGGGGCCGACGCCCGTCTCGGTGGACGAGCTCGTCCGCGCATCCGAGGCGCCGGCGCGGGAGGTCAGGACCATCCTCCTCGCGCTCGAACTCGCCGGCCGGCTCGAATGGCGCGGCGGCGATCTGGTCTCCATGCTGCAAAAGCACGGCCCAGAGGCCGAGGCCGACCCGCTCTCGTCATAGGTTGCGTATAAGGGCGCGCGCCGCAACGCGGCCGGGCCGGCGCGGCTCAGGCGGAGGCCTCAAGGCCCCGCCTCGATGACGTTTCAAGCAAGAGCGCTTGCGGCGCGCTCAGGCCCGGTATGAAAGCGTCGAAAGCGGCCCAGAACTGTTGCCGAAACGAATCGCGCTCCATCAGGACTTCGTGGCGCGCATAGGGAAGCGTGATGAAGCTCCCGGCCTTCAGCCGGCTGGCGAAATCTTCGGTCGCGGCCGTATCGACCACCTGATCGTCGCCTGAGGCGATGATCAAGGTCGGGGTCAGGATCCGGCGCGGGAATTCCGCGTCCTCGAACCGCCGCATGAGCTTGAAAGCCTCGTTCACCCAGCCGATCGTTGGATCGCCGATCGCGAGGTCCGGCGCGAAATCGAGGATTGCGGCGGAGCGCATGTGACGCGCCGGATCGGAGGTCAGCACATTGCCCTGGAAACCGGACGCCATATAGGGCTTGCCGCGCCCGCCTGGAATGAAGGCGCGCCCCAAGCCGAGCAGGGTGAGGGAGCTTGCGGCGAATTGCGCGGCGCGCGGGAAGCGAAGCCGCTTAAGGCCGATCATCGGCGCGGTCAGGACCATGCGCGCGAAAGCCGAGCGCCCGGCGCGCGCCTGGTCCAGAAGAATCGCCCCGCCCATCGAATGGCCGAGCGCGAACCAGGGCTTGCGGCAAAAGGGCTCGATCACCTCCGTGCGCAAGGCGTCGACATCCTCGTCGTATTCGCGGAAGCGCCGGACATGGCCTTTGCGGCGATTCGGCAGGAGGCGGTCGGAAAGGCCCTGGCCGCGCCAGTCCAAAACCGCCACGTCGAAGCCGCGCTGCAGCAATTCGCCGACGGTCTCGAAATATTTTTCGATGAATTCCGCGCGCCCCGGCAGGATCGCGACCGTGCCGCGCGCGGCTGCGCCCGCGCTCCAACGCGCTGCGCGCAAGTTCAGCTTGTCGCGCGTCCTGATCGATCCGACGACGCCGTTTGGCGGAGCCGGATTGCCGGCGGTTGAGCGAAGGTCCATCGCGAAAATTTTCACACCCATGGCGCCTAGAGCCGGATGACATCAGATGGAATCGCAATGTGATTCCATCTGATGTCTGAATCCGTCGCGCATCAAAGAATTAGAGCATGATGTCGTCCGAAAACCGGGTTCCACTTTTCGGCATCATGCTCTAGGGGCGACGAAAACGCAAAGCTTGGGAGATGATCCGGCTCCGGATATTTACCCCGGACTTCGCTCTCTGTCTCGATTTGAATGGATCATTTTCGCGGGCCCCGCCCCCTTGCAACGGAAGGCGGCGCTCCCACATTTTTGCTGCGCGGGCCGCTTTGAGGACGCGCGAAAAGTCGGGCCGATCTCGGGCGCGTCGCGCCGGGTAGGGCTCGGATCGCTTCGTGATGGAGGATTTAGAATGCGCCAGTTTGATCTCGCTCCGCTTTATCGCTCGACCATTGGCTTTGATCGGCTGTTCAGCTTGATCGACCAAGCCGCGGGGGTCGACGCCGCGCCGAGCTACCCGCCTTACGATATAGAGCGCACCGGCGAGGACGCCTATCGGATCTCGCTCGCCGTCGCGGGCTTCGCCGAAAAGGATCTGTCGATCGAGACCCGCGAAAGCACCTTGACCGTTCGCGGTTCGAGGGAAGCGCCGAGCGAGGCCGCAACCGTCAAGAAAGAGCTGCTTTATCGCGGCATCGCGGCGCGCGCCTTCGAGAGGCGCTTTCAGCTCGCCGACCATGTTCACGTGACCGGCGCGAGCCTCGAAAATGGGCTGCTTCACATCGACTTGCTGCGTGAAATCCCCGAAGCGCGCAAGCCGCGCCAGATCCCGATCGGCAAATCCGCCGAGGCCGGCCCGAAAGCGGTCTCGACGCAGCAAGCCGCTTAAGGAATCCGCAAGCCGGGCTTCCCCTCCCTGGCCCGGCGCGGTGGTGGTGGAAGGGCGTCTCCCGCGAGGCGCCCTTTTCCATGTCGCGGCGACGGTTCAAGCCCCGCCTCGGGCGATGGCGAGGAAACGGTCTATGTCGGAGCCCTGCGTCGCGAAAGAGGTCACCAGCCGAACGAAAATTTCATCCTGCGCCGGCGGCGCGGTCTCGGCGTCGAAGCGGCGCGAACTCCACTCGTAATAGAGCGCGCCGGCGGCCTTGAGCGCCGCATCGGTCCGGCGCGGCAAAATCGCAAAAATCTCGTTTATCTGGCGCGGCCAGACGAGGCGCACGCCGGGGGCTTCCGCCAGCCCTTCGGCGAGCCGAACCGCATGCGCATTGGCGGTTTTCGCAAGGCCCAGCCAATGGCCGTCCTCCAGATAGGCGACCATTTGCGCGCCGAAGAAGCGCCCCTTGGATAAAGTATGTCCGCTGCGCTTTCGCTGAAAGGGGAGGCTCGCGGCTTTTGCGGGATCGAAAAAGATCACCGCCTCGCAGGCGAGGGCGCCATTCTTGGTCGCGCCGAATGAGAGCGCGTCGACGCCGGCGCGCCAGCTCATCTCCGCCGGCGTGCGCTGCAGGGTGACCAGCGCATTGGCGAAGCGCGCGCCGTCCATGTGGACCTGAAGCCCAGCGTCATGCGCGATCGCCGCAAGCGCCGCGATTTCCGCGCAGCTGTAGAGCGCGCCGCTTTCGGTCGCCTGGGAAAGCGAGAGCGCCGCGGGCTGGACCTGCTTGACGACGCCGCGCGGGAAAGCGGCGAGCGTCTCGGCGAGATCGCGCGGATCGATTTTTCCGGCGCGCCCCGGAATCCCGATAAGCTTGGCGCCCGCCGTGAACATTTCCGGCGCGCCGCACTCATCCTCCATGATATGCGCCTCCTCATGGCAGAACACCGCGCCGAAGGGAGGACAGATCGCGCCGAGGGCGAGCGCATTGGAGGCGGTGCCGGTGGCGACGAAGAAACAGGCGATCTCGGTCTCGAAAATTTCGCGCAAGCGCTCCGAGGCCTTGGCGGTGAACGGGTCCGCGCCATAGGCTGCCGCCGGGCCGTCATTCGCCGCCAATATGGCGTCGAGAATGCGCCGGCTCGCGCCTGAGGTGTTGTCGCTGGCGAAATCCATGCTTGAAGGCTCCGGCGTGACATTGGCGGAAAAGTCGTGCAGGGCCAATGCTTGAAGCGGCCCTCGCGATCTTCGACGGGTGAAGGCGAGGCTCCGCTGTCCAGCCCGAGCGATCGGCCGCCCGCGTCTTTTCTTCGTTGGGCTCGGAGCCTTTCAAAGGCTTATTGTTGCGTTCCGCAAGCCGATAGGGAACTCTACGTAAATGCCGACCAATGGCGGGCGCCGCTACGCAAAACAGCTTAGCTCTGGCGGCGTTCGCGCAACAAGAAGAAT
Organism: uncultured Alphaproteobacteria bacterium; assembly: GCA_963811015.1. GTDB lineage: Bacteria > Pseudomonadota > Alphaproteobacteria > Rhizobiales > Beijerinckiaceae > Methylocapsa. The sequence continues at coordinate 4,746 of CAWESJ010000268.1, forward strand.
TTCGGCGCTTGTGATTCAGTTTCGACCTTGTATTGTGCCGCCCCTGACATTAGGACAGGGTTACTGACCGTTTCCGCCTGAGCGCTCCGAAAATCGCCGCCAAGCCGCGCGAGCATGGCGCGGGCGACAGGCGCGGTGGGCCAAGGGGGGATGGAGCATGGTCTTTAGCGCGCGAAAAAGCTCGCTTCGACAAGCGGATTTTTCTGCTAGAGGGTTAGGGATGAGCAACCCGAATTTTCTCCAAGCCGCCCCGCTCGATCCGGGCTTTCCCCCTGAACAAGGGCTTTATTCGCCGGCGCGCGAACATGATTCCTGCGGGGTTGGCTTCGTCGCCGATCTTCACAATCGAAAATCGCATAAGATCATCGGGATGGGCCTCGAGATCCTGCGCAATCTCGATCATCGCGGCGCGGTCGGCGCGGATCCCAAGGCCGGCGACGGCTGCGGCATGCTGGTCCAGATACCCCATGGCTTCTTCGCCGAGGCGGCGCGGGAGCAGGGCTTCGCCTTGCCGCAGGAAGGCGATTACGCCGTCGGCGCCTTGTTCCTGCCGCGCGACCCGGAGGGCCGCCGCCTCATTGAGGAGATTGTCGAGCGCGTCGTCGCCGAGGAGGGCCAGATCTTCCTCGGCTGGCGCGACGTGCCGGTCGATCGCTCCTGCCTTGGCGAAAGCGTCAAGCCGACCGAGCCCGTGAGCCGGCAGATTTTCATCCAGCGCGGCCCGCATGTCGAGGACCAGACGGCCTTCGAGCGGAGCCTTTTCATCCTGCGCAAAGTGATCTCGAACACGGTCTTCAATTTGCGCGATCCCCGCACGGCGGGCTTTTATCCGGTGTCGCTGTCGTCCCGCACGCTGGTCTACAAGGGCCTGCTGCTCGCGACCAGGCTCGGCGAATATTTCAAGGACCTGGCCGACCCGCGCTTCGAACTCGGCGCTGTCGCTCGTGCATCAACGGTTCTCGACCAATACGTTTCCAACCTGGTCGCTCGCCCATCCCTATCGGCTCGTCGCACATAATGGCGAGATCAACACCTTGCGCGGCAACGTCAATTGGATGGCCGCGCGGCAGGCGTCGGTCGCCTCGGGCCTGTTTGGCAATGACATCAGCAAGCTCTGGCCGATTTCCTATGAAGGCCAGTCCGACACCGCCTGTTTCGACAATGCGCTCGAATTCCTCGTCCAGGGCGGCTATTCGCTCGCCCATGCGATGATGATGCTGATCCCCGAGGCCTGGGCCGGCAATCCGCAGATGGACGAGGCGCGCCGCGCCTTCTACGAATATCACGCCGCCTTGATGGAGCCTTGGGACGGGCCGGCGGCGGTCGCCTTCACCGATGGGCGCCAGATCGGCGCGACGCTTGACCGCAACGGCCTGCGTCCGGCGCGCTATATTGTCACCGACGACGGGCTCGTCGTGCTCGCCTCGGAAGTTGGCGTCCTCCCGATTCCCGAAGAGCGGATCGTCACGAAATGGCGCCTGCAGCCGGGCAAGATGCTGCTGGTCGATCTGGAGCAGGGCCGGATCATCTCCGACGATGAGATGAAAAACGCGCTCGCCACCTCGCATCCTTACGCGGAATGGCTGAAGCGCACGCAAATCGTGCTTGAAGAGCTCAATCTGGTCGAGCCGCGCGCGACCCGCACCGACGTCTCCCTGCTCGACCGTCAGCAGGCCTTCGGCTACACCCAGGAAGATCTTTCGCTTCTGATGTCGCCTATGGCCGTGACCGGCCAGGAGGCGGTCGGCTCCATGGGCACCGACACGCCGATCTCGGCGCTGTCCTCGAATTCGAAGCCGCTCTTCACCTATTTCAAGCAGAATTTCGCCCAGGTGACCAATCCGCCGATCGATCCGATCCGCGAGGAATTGGTGATGAGCCTCGTGTCCTTCATCGGGCCGCGCCCCAACATCCTCGATCATGACGGCAATTCGAAGCGCAAGCGCCTCGAGGTCCGCCAGCCCATTCTCACCAATGGCGATC
>CAWESJ010000269.1:0-6575 GCA_963811015.1 uncultured Alphaproteobacteria bacterium
TCGGGTTCGCGCCCGTCGGCCTGGGAAAGCTCGACGAGGGTGGCGCGCTGGTGCAGGCACGCGGCCGCATTTGGGGCCAGCTCATCTTCCAGGATTTGTTCAAGAGGGAGCCGTAATCGATCCATGACTGTGTGATCGACGCCGAGACATGGTAGCGCGCGCTAACTGCTTCCAGCAGCGCGCGACCGAATATTTGAAGGCCACAAAGTCGCGAAGGTTGGGGGGCCTGACCGCGTATGGGCGCCGTTCGAAGAGCGGGGAGACGCCCGACAGAGCGGAAGATCTGCGGGTCGCCTAGAATCTATCGACTGCCATCGATGGCCTAGGATTCGCTCGAGTGTCCTCTGCTATCCGATTCTACTCCACGGTACTCCCCCTCACTCCCACTCGATCGCGCCCGGCGGCTTGCTGGTCACGTCATAGACGACGCGGTTGACGCCTTCAATCGCGAAGCCGCTCTTCAACACCTCTGAGACGCGGCTCGCCGGGTTCCGACTTGACCGGGATTGAGGTCGATGCTTTTGGATCAAGGTGGAAACAACGTATCTTTGCGAGAGATTTGCGGGGACCGACCATGATGTTCAAGAGGTCGATAGGCCTCGTCGCGGCGATGATCGCGGCGTCGATAGCTCCGGCCGTCAGCCCCGCTGTCGCCCAGACCGGCAAGGAGAAGGTGGAGGCCGCTATCAAGACGATCAAGGTCTTGGAGCGGCCCGGCCGAGACAATCTCGCAACGGTTTGGGATGGCAACAAATACGTGCAGTGTCGCCGCATGAGCGACCGCGCCCTGCGCTGCGAGGCAGCCGGCGCCTTGATGCAGGTCTCTTTGACCCGCGTGCTGACGCCGGAGCGCGTCGGTCGGCTGGCAAGCATGGGTTGGATGCTCGACCCAAGCTTTGGCAACTATGTTCAGACGTTTCCCGCCGACGCCTCCGCCGACGATATAGCCAACAGAATTTTAGCCGCCCTTTCTCAGGGCTATGACGCCGAGCTGCAAAACCTGGAAGTGGAGACCAAATCAATTGCGAGCGAGATTTGCCCGCCGCGCAATGGGCCGTCCCAGAACTTGGCGGGCCTCATAAATGACGCGCGCTCAATGGCAAGCCAGGCGGTGCACGCCTGCGCCTACAAGCCCAAGATCGGCCAACCGGAGCATAAGTTGGGGCCCGGCGCTACGGCGGCGGACCTCATCAATCTTTACGGGCCAAGCGTGACGGCGGAGATCTTGCGTCTCAGGGTAAATAAGCATCGTCGAGTCTTCGCCGTATTCGAGACAGAGCTCGGCTACGTGCAATGCCAGCCCCAGACCGAGCCGGATTCCTTCTATTGTGAGGCTCAGTCGGCCGACAGCTGGCCGGCGCTCGCGGCAGTGCTGACGCCCGAGCGAATCGCCCGCCTGCACGACGTCGGCTTTGCTGACCCTGGTCGCGCGCCAAACTATTCCAAGACCTATCCAGCGGACAAGATCGATGACGCGGCCCTGGCAAGCGAGGTGCTGACGCTACTGCACGACGTCTATGGCTATTATGGCGCCAGCAATCTGGAAGTGATGACTGAGGAAAAAAAGTAAAGGCGAGGGCGAGAACGCTTTAGTCAGAGAAACTTGCCGTGTCACTCCCACTCGATCGTGCCCGGCGGCTTGCTTGTCACGTCATAGACGACGCGGTTGACGCCTCTGACCTCATTGATGATGCGGGTCGCCGCGCGGCCGAGGAACGCCATGTCGAAAGGGTAGAAATCCGCCGTCATGCCGTCGACCGAGGTGACGGCGCGCAAGGCGCAGACGAATTCATAAGTCCGCCCATCGCCCATGACGCCGACTGTCTGCACCGGCAAAAGCACCGCGAAAGCCTGCCAAATCTGGTCGTAAAGGCCGCCCTTGCGGATTTCGTCGAGATAGATCGCGTCCGCCTGGCGCAGGATCGCGAGCTTTTCCTGCGTGACGCCGCCTGGGCAGCGAATGGCGAGGCCCGGCCCCGGAAACGGATGCCGGCCGACGAAAGCCTCCGGCAGGCCAAGCTCGCGGCCAAGCTCGCGCACCTCGTCCTTGAACAATTCGCGCAAAGGCTCGACGAGCTTCAGCTTCATGCGTTCGGGCAGGCCGCCGACATTATGATGCGACTTGATCGTGACCGACGGCCCGCCGCTGAAGGAGACGCTCTCGATCACATCGGGATAAAGCGTGCCCTGGCCGAGAAATTCCGGCGCGCCGCGCCCGTCGGCGGCGATCTTCTTGGCTTCCGCCTCGAAGGCGGAGATGAACAGGCGGCCGATGGTCTTGCGCTTTTCTTCCGGGTCCCGGATCCCGATCAAGGCGTTGACGAACAGGTCGCGCGCTTCGACATGAATGAGCGGGATATTGTAATGGCCGCGAAAGAGGCGCACGACCTCGTCCGCCTCGCCCTCCCGCAAAAGCCCATGATCGACAAAGACGCAGGTCAGGCGCTCGCCGATCGCCTCATGGATCAGAACCGCCGCCACCGCCGAATCGACCCCGCCCGACAGGCCGCAGAGAACCCGGCCGCCGCCGACCTCCGCGCGAATCGCAGCCACGGCCTCCGCCCGGAACGCGCGCATGGTCCAATCGGACTTCGCGCCGGCGACCTTATGGACGAAATTCGAAATGAGCTTGGCGCCGTCCGGCGTATGCGCGACCTCGAGGTGAAACTGGACGCCGTAGAAGCGCCTGCGCCTCGTCGGCGATCGCCGCCATCGGCGCGCTGGCGGAGGTCGCGATGCGGGAGAAACCCGGCGGCAGTTCGGTCACGGCGTCGCCATGGCTCATCCAGACCGGATGGCGCTCGCCTGTTTTCCATATGCCGTCGAAAAGCGCGCTTTCGGCCAGGACCTCGACCTCGGCGCGGCCAAATTCGCGATGGCGCTCGGCCGCGACCTTGCCGCCAAGCTGCGCCGCCATCGCCTGCTCGCCATAGCAAATGCCAAGCACGGGAACGCCTGCGGCGAACAAGGCGTCCGGGACGCGCGGCGCCCCTTGGTCGTGAATGGAGGCGGGGCCGCCGGATAGAATGACCGCTTTCGGCGCAAGCGCGGCGAAGGCCTTCTCGGCCGAATGAAAGGGCGCGACCTCGCAATAGACTCCGGCTTCGCGCACGCGCCGCGCGATCAATTGCGTCACCTGCGAGCCGAAATCGACGATCAAGATCTTGTCGTGACGCCGGACAATTTCGCTATGGAGTTCATCCTCCGCCATTCGCGGCATCCTCGCGCGCCAAAATCATCGCTTAGAGCCGGATGACTTCAGACGGAATCGCTTCGCGGTTCCTTCTGAAGTCTGAATCCGTCTCTCATCAGAGGATTTGAGCATGATGTAGTCCGAAAACCGGTTTCCACTTTTCGGCATCATGCTCTAGGCGATCGTCCGCTTCGGCGCAACCCGCGCTAAAAGCCGATCGCAAGGGTCGCGCGCGCCTGCTGGCGTTGGTAATTCGCGAGATCGACGGCGCCCGCCGTCTCGGCCGGGATCTGCGCGCTCCATGCGAGCTTGGCGCTGACGCTTTCCGCCAGCTTCACGAACAAGCTTGGCCCCGCGAATAAGGCCGGCTCCGAAAGGAAGCGAGTTTGATTGAGAATCAATTGGCGGAGTTCGACGCCCACAAAGACGCTTGGCGCGATGGCCGTCGATGCGGCGAGCGAGATTTCAATGGGGTTCGCCTGCCGCCAGCTTCCGCCGCTGCGCGTGAAGCTGGAGTTGTAGCTGAGATTGAAGGCGACGAAGGTCTTTTCCGGAACGATTGGAATGTCGACGAGGAGCTTCACCGGAACGACATAGCTCTGCATGTTCTGGCCGGACTCGTCGTCGATATGCCGCCAATAGGGCTCGAAGGAAAGCGTCAGATCCAGGGGGGAGCTGGACCGGTTCAGAAACTGCCATCTGAATTCGGTCGAGGCGCCGCTGAAAACATTGAGCGCATGAAGATCGGAGAGATCCGGCGCGCCGGCGATCGCGTGGTAATTGCTCAGCAATCCAATGCTCGCCCGGAAACCCTCCGCCACGCCATAACGCAGAGCCGTTTCATTGCCGACGCCGACATATTGGCCAGCCTTGCCAATGAGGCCGGTCGTGGTGAACTCAAGCTCCCTTTCGCCTTTCTCACCGATGTCGGCTCCTTCGGTAAATCCAAAGATATGCTCGGTGTCCACGCTTTCGCCCTTCGCCTTATCGTCGGCCTCCTCCGCTTGCGCTGCGCAGGGGAGCATCAGCGCCAAAAGCAGGAGGCGCAGGCGATATGGGACAGGCCCCGGGAGCCGCGACATGAGTTTTCCTTAACCAGCGTCCTGCCGAGACGCGCCTTCCGCCGCGGACAACGTAGAGACCATGCGGAGCGCTCGCGCGCGCCATCGCCATCCGATCATTCCCGATGGCCCGCCAGTTATTTTGCAATTGCGGCCCCCAAATGGCTGCGACCCGGCGGCGCGGCGGGAACGCCGCGTCAAAAATCCCTCCGCGCCCGTCGCGTCGCGCGCGCCATCAGCGGGAAAAACAGCGCGTAGGGCAACAGGCGGGCGGCCTTGAACGCATAGGCGAGGCGGCGCGGAAAGGCGATCTCGAATCCCGCCCGCTCGAAGCCGTCGCAGATGATTTTCGCGGCCCGCTCGGACTCCATCAGGAAGGGCATGTCGAAATAGGTATTATAGGCCGTCATGTCGGTGGCGACGAAACCGGGGTTGACGATCTGAACGGCGACGCCCTTTGGCTCATAGGCGAGCTTCAAGGCCTCCGCCATATAGATCAGCGCCGCCTTGGCCGCGCCATAGGCCGTCGATCCGGGAATCCCGCCATAGCCCGCAAGCGACCCATTGATCGCAATCTGGCCCCTGCCCCGCCTCTCCATCGCGGCGAGGACGGGTTCGAGACAATTGACGGCGCCGCCGACATTGACCTCAAAAGTCCGCGACGCCAGCGCGGCGGAGAAGCGGTCGCCCTCGGCCGGGAAAAAGACCCCCGCATTGAGAAAGGCGAGCGCAATCGGCCCATGCGCGGCCTCGATGTCCTCTACGATGGCGGCCATTTGAGCGCGTTCGGCGATATCGCCGGGAAAGCTGAAAATATTTTCAAACTCACCCGCCAAAGCCGCAAGCTCGGGCTTCCGGCGCGCCGTCGCCGCGACCTTGTAGCCGCGCCGGGCAAGCTCGATCGCGGCGGCGCGGCCTATGCCCGAGCTCGCTCCGGTCACCCAGGCGAGGCCATGCGTCGGATTCGCGCGGAACATCGCTCCCCTCATGCGAAAGTCGGCTGACCTACCGCTTGCGCCGCGCCGAACCGCGCGAGCTTCATGCCCTTCTCGGCGAGCAGCCTCGGGAAGGCGGAGGACAGAAGAAACCTCAATTCCACCTCGCGGCTCGCGGTGACCGGATCGGCGGCGGCGAGCTCTGCGTCGCAATAGCCGGGATGACACATGATGAGGTGACGCGCGCCGGGCGCGCGAAGACAGGCGGCGAATTCGGCGCCGTAATCGCCTTGGGGGTCGAAGCTCGAAAAGCCCGAAAAGCCCGAATTGGTGGAAAAGCCGCGCGCCGCGGCCTCACTGGCGAAGCCGCGCGCGAGCCAGGCGACCAGGAGGGCCTTCTTCACATCGGACCTGCGCCGCAATATAGCGAGCGGATGATCCCCGCTGTCGCGCAGCCAGACCTTGCCGGAAAGTCCCCTCTGCTCCAGCGCGTCGAACAGCCAATGCCGGATATGCCGCAGAATCTGGACATGCTGATGTCCATCGATGAAATCAGGCGCGGAGCCGAGCCGGTCGCAAAATTCGTCGAGCTGGCGAGAAATCTCTTCTCTGATTTCGGCCTCCGGCAGCTCCGACTTTCGCGCCGCCTTCGCCACCTGATAAATGCTGGGCATCTTTCCGGACGGGGCGAATTTCGCCATGGCGCTTAAGGGCGGGCCAAGGGTCAAATTGAAATGCAGGCCAATATCGACCGCCCCTCGGAAAGGCGAAAGCAGCCGCGCCCCTTCCGGCCAGGAGGGCCTGGACGTCATGACGCTTGTAGCCGTCAGGCGTCCGGCCGCCACAGCTTCCAGAATCCCCCGGCTGACGCCGGGCGAGAGCGCGAAATCATCGGCGCAGAGATTGAATGAAATCGCGGCTTCGGTTGCGCCCATGACCATGACCTCCTTCGGACCGGATGAGCCTTCGGGAGCCCGCAGGACCGATTCCGGACCGCGCGAACATCCGCCACGGCTCGCGCGGCGCATGTGGCGGATTAGCTTAACCGCCGCGGTTCGACCTCTTCTTGCGCAATTCAACGCCGAAGACTAGAGGTTAAGAGCGTGTTCCGAAAAGTTAATCACTTTTTTTACATTTAGACATCGGATATATCCGATGTCTCATCAGACCACGCGCCGACGCTTCGGATTCAAGCGAGCCCTCCTACGATCAGATCGAGTTTATCCGATCGGGCGACGCTGGAGCGGGGTGAAGAAAAGCGGATATGGCTTTCCGCTCGCCTCCCGCTCTAAACTCTTGCAATCGATCGCGTCCATGATTTTGGCGTAAAGCACTCCGAAACCATCGTGATCCAGCGTCTCCCGCCAATTCGCCTGGTCCGCTCTG
>CAWESJ010000270.1:0-8814 GCA_963811015.1 uncultured Alphaproteobacteria bacterium
GGCCACGTATTGCTACAGATTCCATCGTCGCCGGCGTCGATGACGCGCTCGAGCATGCGCAGCCGCCGATCGTCCGGCCCTTTCGCATAGCCTCGCCGCGCGCCGCCCATGCCAGCAGCGACCCCTTGCTCGGAGAGCCGCGGCAGTTTCGCCGCGAAAAGCGAACGCGAGCTTCGGATTTCCGGCTTATCGCTGTCAAGCCTTGTGATCTGCCAATACCAGCCAGACAAGGCGAGCTCGAACTGCGGATCGCTGAGCTCCTCGGGATCGACGCGCGCCGCCTCCCCCGGCGTCGCGATATCGGCGACGAGCGCGCGCAGATAGACGCCGAGCCGCTCGTCGAAATTATCCTCCGCCCCCCGGCGATAGACGGCGGAAAGGACGATTCCGGCGATCAGCAGGATGGCGAAGCTCAGGACCGTAGCGGAAAAGAACAGCCGCCGCGCGATCAGTTCGTCCTTGTCCGAGCGCGGCGACGCCCGGCCGTTTCGCTTGCGCTGGCGACGCGCTCCCTGGTGCGGTTTGGGGTCATGTCATGATCGCCGCGACCCTATCCAACGCCGCCTCGGCTTCATATTGAGCGAGCTGGGGCGCGAAGCCGCTTTTCGCCTCTTTGTCCTCATCCCGTTCCGGGCTTCGCAGCGTCGGCCTTGCCGGCCCTTTGCTTCGGATCGGGTCCTTGGCTTCGGGCGGCGCCAGAAGATAGCCAAGGCCGCGCACGGTCTGGATGATTTCGACGCCGAGCTTCTTGCGCAATCTCGCGACGAAGACTTCAATCGTGTTGGAATCGCGATCGAAATCCTGGTCGTAAAGATGCTCGACGATTTCTCCGCGCGACACGACCCGCCCGGCGTGATGCATCAGATAGGACAGCAGCCTGTATTCATGCGAGGTGAGCTTGATCGGATTGCCGTCGACCGAGACCCGGCCCGCGCGGACGTCGAGGCTCACCCCGTCCGCAGCTGAAGTCATTCGACGCATGGCCCGCCGCGCGCCGCAAAAGCGCCCGCAGCCTGGCGAGGATCTCCTCCATATGGAAGGGCTTGGCGACGTAATCATCGGCGCCTGCGTCGAAACCTTGCACCTTGTCGCCCCAGCGGTCGCGCGCGGTCAAGATCAAGACCGGCATGACGCGGCCGGCCTTGCGCCAGTCGGTGAGAACGGAAATGCCGTCCCTTTTCGGCAGCCCGAGATCGAGCACGACGGCGTCATAGGGCTCCGTATCGCCCAAAAACCAGCCTTCCTCGCCATCGAAGGCGCGATCGACGGCATAGCCGGCAAGCTCCAGCGCCGCGACGATCTGGCGATTGAGATCCTTGTCGTCCTCGACCACGAGCAGGCGCACTAGTCTGGCTCCCCCGCTGGCATCGCGCCTATTGCTCCTGGTCTTTCGCGCCGACGACCTTGCCGGTCTTCGCGTCGATGGAAATATGGAGGATGCGCCCGTCATGGCGCAACAAGCTTATCTCGTAGACGAGATCCTCGCTCCTGCGGCAAAGTCTGGCGCCGATCGCTTCGGCCTGCATTTTCGTCGCGGCGGCGCGCATGAGATGAAAGGGCTCGAAAAGCCCGAGCGAGACAATCTTGTCGCGCGTCTCGGCGGTCGAATAACATATGCGCTGCCGCGCGGGCTCGGCGCGGGACACAAAGCCGACGCCGGCCGCGATGAGGACCAAAATGAAAAAATTCATCGATCGAGGCTGCCGCCGCAAAAATGAACGCGGCATGAATAATGCGGCCATGAGCAAGTATTTGCAATTCGACGGGTTCGCCTCGGCGCTTCGCCGCCGCCGCATGGCGTGGCTCAACGGAGCCTTGCTCTGCGTCGCGCTTGCTCCTGCGCCGGGCTTCGCTTTGGTCGGGCCGTCGCGCGCGGCCCCCGATCTCGAACCCTATGTCGTCGTCGTGCTGAGCCGTGACGGCCCGAGCGCGGGCTTTTGCAGCGCGAGCGTGATCGCGCGGAACATTGTCCTGACCGCCGCCCATTGCGTGACGAGCCCGGATGACGCGCGCATCTTGTTGCGGGACGCCGAGGGCCAATCGACGATGATCGAAGTGGCGGCGATCAGCATTAATCCCGGCTATCGGCCGGACGCCGTGCGGCGGCGCTTGATCTCAATCGATCTCGCGCTTCTGCGCCTTGTCGAACCGCTTCCGGACGGATTCGCGCCGGTCGCGCTGTCAAAATCCGTTGGCGCCGAAGTCGGAAAGACGTTTCGCGTCGCCGGATTTGGCGTCGCCGAGGAGGGCGCCGGCAGAACCGGGGGCGTTTTGCGGGAGGGAGAGCTCGTCGCAAGCGGGCCGCGGTCCGCCATCCTCCTCTGGCTGACGGATCCAAATCATGAAGGGCTCGGCGCCTGCACCGGGGATTCCGGCGCGCCGATCTTCGCCGCCAAGGAGCCGGTCCTTGTCGCGGTCGCCGTCTGGGCGAAGGGCGAAAACGGCCGTTTCTGCGGCGCCTTGACCCAGGCGGTCCTCATCGCGCCGCAGCGACGCTGGATCGAAAGCGTTTCGGGCGCATGGGGCGCCGCAGGAAAAGCCGCTCCTTGACGCGGCCGAGCGCGCGGAGGAGGTCAACCCGGCTTTACAGGCTCGGCTGAAACATGAAACATTTCGCTTGTCGATCGGACGCATCGTTTCGGCGCGGCCGCCGCGACGAGAAGCTTTTCGAGGCAAGGGCCCCAGCATGAGCGCAAGCGCGGATTCCTCTCACTTTGTCTCGACCGCCTGGCTCGCGGAGCATTTGGACGCGCCGGATCTCGCCATCATCGACGGCACGTTCTTCATGCCGGACGAAAAGCGCGACGCCAAAGCGGAATATCTCGCCGGCCATATTCCCGGCGCGGTATTTTTCGACATTGACGCGATCGCTGATCATTCGACACCGCTTCCGCATATGCTGCCGCAGCCCGACGCCTTCGCGCGCGAGGCCGAAAAGCTCGGCCTCGGCGACGGCCTGCGCTTCGTCGTCTATGACGCGACCGGCCTGCCGGGCGCGGCGCGGGTCTGGTGGACTTTGCGCGTCTTTGGCGCAGCGGATGTGAAGATCCTCGCCGGCGGCCTGCCGCAATGGCGCGCCGAAGGCCGGCCGCTCGAATCTGGAGGCGTGGCGCGCCCAGCGCGGCCCTTCACCACGCATTTCGACGCCGCCGCGGTCGCCGACGCCGAAAAGGTCAAGCGCGCCAGCGCGAGCGGCTCCGAACAGATCGTCGACGCCCGCGCGGCGGCGCGGTTCAAGGGCGAAACGCCCGAGCCGCGGCCGGGCCTGCGCTCCGGCCATATTCCAGGCAGCCGCAATCTCCCCTGGCGCGACGTCGTCTCCGACGGCCGCATCATAGCGGCGGACGCGGTCCAAGCCGCCTTCGCCAAAGCCGGGGTCGATCTCGCGAGACCCGTCATCACGACCTGCGGCTCCGGCGTGACCGCCGCCATACTCCTTCTGGCTCTGGAGACGGTTGGGAAGACCGGGGTCATCCTCTACGACGGCTCCTGGAGCGAATGGGCGCCCGGCAGGACCTTCCGATCGCGCAAGGCGAGTGAGGCGGGGTTGCGCGCGGAAAGACCGCCGGCGGACAAATCGCCTGCGGCAAAAAATAAGGTGACCCGCAGCGAAAGAGCTTGACGCGGCAAGAGGCTGCGCTAGCATGTTGACAAGCGCAAATGCCTTGAAACCTTTTGGCGTTTCTCGCATTTGCAGCCTAAGTGGAACATTCGGCGCTCGCCGAATGGGGCGAGATCCAACGCCGGCCCGCGCCAGCGTTTTCTCCAGGATCCGCCATTGGGCCTTGAGAGGCTTCCACGCTGACCCCTGCTTGGGGGCGACCTATCCTTCATAGCTTCGAGGCCGAGCCGAGCCATGGCTTTCCATCGGCGGAATCGATTTGCTTGGAAGGGGATAATTCCGTCTCGAGACATAAGGAGTGACACATATGTGTGACTATTCGCTTGAAATGTACGCCTCTCGGCCTGCACGCGAGTCCGAGAAATATGTCACCACCCGCTTTCCTTCGGGAAGCATCGGCCTCGCCGCCCCCGGCGATTGCACGACGGCGGTTTGCGTCCAATATGACACCCGCCTCAAGCTCGAAGGAATTTCGAGCGACCTGCAGACCCGTCTCGGCGTGAAAGCCAGCGAACAAGTGGTCTTCGCCAGGCTCGAGCACGGCGCCTATCGCGATGGCGTCAAGTTCGAAAACGCCAAGGAAATTTCCCTGCAGCTTCTCGGCTCCGGCGTCGGCGTGACTCTCGTGGAATTGGCCGCGAAGCCGCAGCCGGTTCGCGAACATCGCGATGTTCTCGAGACCATCGACTAGAGCGCGTTTCGATTGGATGGACGAAATCCAATCGACAAGAACGCGCTCCAGATCAATAAGTTGGAGCATGTTCTCATGCGACATCGGATATATCCGATGTCCTAATGTCGAAAAAGTCGGTCAACTTTTTCGAAACATGCTCTAAGCAGTCTCGTTGACCAAGAAGCTTCGTTGACAGGCCTGTTGAGCCCGTTCCGCGCGACCCGCGCGGAACGGGTTTTTTCTTTGTCGCGGCGGCGATCATCCGTCAGGCGGCGTCAATCGCGCGCCAGCCCGCCCCGGGCTCCGACCGAAAGCTTGGTCCATGGATTGCTTTGGATATGAGAGCGCCCTGGGAGAAATTGCCTTGGCGGAGCGTCCTGGGGCGGAGCGTCCTGGCGGGAAATTTCCCCTGGGGGCCGCCCCGATCCCAAAAGAAGCTTTCATTTTATTGCTTTTGCATGGCAGATTTGCTCAACAGGTGCTAAGAGCCCGTCAAAATGCTTGAATTTATGGTTCTCACTGCGTTCAGCGGCGCAAATCCGCGGCGATCGCCCAAATTAATATGAGCCAATGAAAAAAATCGAGGCGATCATCAAGCCGTTCAAGCTCGACGAGGTGAAGGAGGCGCTGCAGGAAGCCGGAGTGGCCGGGATCACGGTCACCGAAGCCAAGGGCTTCGGTCGGCAGAAGGGCCATACCGAACTCTATCGCGGCGCCGAATATATCGTCGATTTCCTGCCCAAGGTGAAAATCGAGGTGGTCGTGATTGACAGCCTCGTCGACGCCGCCGTCGAGGCGATCCGCAAGGCTGCGCAGACCGGGCGAATCGGGGATGGAAAAATCTTCATTTCAAATATAGAAGGCGCGATCCGCATTCGGACCGGCGAAACGGGAAGCGACGCAATTTGACCTTCCGGCTTCGCCCGGCCGCGCCCTTCGGCAGACTTTCCCGCCAGACGCGAATTCATTCAGACCAAGAGGGACAGACATGACGACCGCCAAAGACGTGCTCAAGTCGATCAAGGACAATGATATAAAATACGTCGATTTCCGCTTCACGGACCCACGCGGCAAGTGGCAGCATGTCACCTTCGACGTCACGATGATCGACGAAGACATTTTCACCGAAGGAACAATGTTCGACGGCTCCTCGATCGCCGGCTGGAAAGCGATCAATGAATCCGACATGACCCTGCTGCCGGATCCAAATACGGCCACGATAGATCCTTTTTTTGCCGCCCCGACCCTGGTGATGGTCTGCGATATTTTGGACCCGGCCAGCGGCACGCCCTATAATCGCGACCCCCGCGGCATCGCCAAGAAGGCGGAAGCCTTCGCCGCTTCGTCCGGGATCGCCGACGCCGCCTATTTCGGCCCCGAGGCCGAATTTTTCGTCTTCGACGACGTCCGCTTCACCACCGATCCCTATAACACCGGCTTTGTCCTCGATTCCTCGGAATTGCCGTCCAATACAGGCACGCCTTATGAGGGCGGCAATCTCGGCCACCGCATCCGCACCAAAGGCGGCTATTTCCCGGTGCCGCCGCAGGATTCGGCGCAGGACATGCGCGGCGAAATGCTCGCCGCCATGGCCCAGATGGGCGCCAAGGTCGAAAAGCACCATCACGAAGTGGCTTCGGCGCAGCATGAGCTCGGGCTGAAATTCGGGCCGCTCACCACGATGGCGGACCATCTCCAGATCTATAAATACGCCATTCATCAGGTCGCCCATAGCTATGGCAAGACCGCGACCTTCATGCCCAAGCCGATCTATGGCGACAATGGCTCGGGAATGCATGTTCACCAATCGCTCTGGAAAGGCGGCAAGCCGCTCTTCGCCGGCAATAAATACGCCGACCTGAGCCAGGAGTGCCTCTATTACATCGGCGGAATTATCCGCCACGCCCGGGCCCTGAACGCCTTCACCAATCCCACGACAAATTCCTACAAGCGCCTGGTGCCGGGCTTCGAAGCGCCGGTTCTGCTCGCCTATTCCGCCCGCAATCGCTCGGCCTCCTGCCGCATTCCCTTCGCCACCAATCCCAAGGCGAAGCGCGTCGAGGTCCGTTTCCCCGATCCCGCCGCCAATCCCTATCTCGCATTTTCGGCGATGCTGCTCGCGGGCATCGATGGAATCCTGAACAAGATCGATCCCGGCGCGGCGATGGACAAGGATCTTTACGACCTTCCGCCGAAGGAATTGAAAAAAATCCCCACCGTCTGCGGCTCGCTGCGCGACGCGCTCGCCAATCTCGACAAGGACCGCGCCTTCCTCAAGGCGGGCGGCGTGTTCGACGATGATTTCATCGACAGCTATATCGAGCTGAAAACCATCGACGTGCTTCGTTTCGAGACGACCCCCCACCCGGTCGAGTTCGACATGTATTATTCCTACTGAGGCGCGCCAGAGCGGGATGAGGAAAGCCGCGATGGCTTTCCGCCCGCCTCCCGCTCTGTGCTTTGGGAGCCGATCGCGTTCATAAGTCCAGGTCGATTCGATCCGGACGTCATCGTGATCTGGGCCGATCCCGAAAATGGCGGGATCGACCCCAGAAACTTTATGCGGCCCCAACCGTAGGGAATCCTCCGCATTCGCCCGCGCATCACACGGATGCGAAAGGTGGCAGGGAGGCAGCGCGCCGCCCGCATGGCGCTGACGGCGTTAAAGCAAGCGGGCGGCCGCGGCAGGAATGGCTGCGCCCGACCCTGCGAATTTCTTTCGAACCCGACGAAAAATAAACATGGAAACAGAGGCTCAACCCTTTGAACGCATCATGATCATTGTGTATGTTTCTGTTTTGTTCTAATCTGCGTCGCGTTTGGGTATAGGCTTGGCAAAGAGAATTGGCGCGTAAGGAAGATCTCATGGCAAATGGCGGCGGCGATCTTTTCGGA
Source organism: uncultured Alphaproteobacteria bacterium (assembly GCA_963811015.1). GTDB lineage: Bacteria > Pseudomonadota > Alphaproteobacteria > Rhizobiales > Beijerinckiaceae > Methylocapsa. The sequence goes on from CAWESJ010000270.1 coordinate 7,191, forward strand.
AGCGCGGCGCGAAAGCGGCCTGCGACTCCTCGCGGCGGAAATGGCGGCGGCGCGGCGAAAGCCGAGGCGGCGCAATCCAGTCCGAAGCGTCTCGAAACGCCCGGAGAAGCCGGCTATACGGCGGCCTCCATCGAGGTCTTGGAAGGGCTCGAGCCGGTTCGCCGCCGCCCCGGCATGTATGTTGGCGGGACGGACGAAGCCGCGCTCCACCATCTTTTCGCGGAAGTTCTCGACAATGCGATGGATGAGGCGGTCGCCGGCCACGCATCCTTCATCGACGTCGCCTATGAGGCCTCCGGGTTTCTCGTCGTCACCGACAATGGGCGCGGCGTACCGGTCGATCCGCATCCGAAATTTCCAAAAAAATCCGCCCTCGAAGTGATCATGACGACGCTGCACGCCGGCGGCAAATTCGACTCGGGCGCCTATCAGACCTCCGGCGGCCTGCATGGCGTCGGGGTCTCCGTCGTCAACGCGCTTTCGGAGCGTCTCGAGGTCGAGGTCGCGCGGGGCCAGCTCCTTTACAGGCAGGCTTTCGAGCGCGGCCATCCGATGGGCAAGCTCGAACAGGTCGGCAAGGCGCCGAACCGGCGCGGAACCCGGGTGCGGTTCAAGCCCGACGAGCAAATCTTCGGCAAGGGCGCCCGGTTCAGGCCGGCGCGCCTGTTCAAGATGGCGCGGGCGAAGGCCTATCTCTTCGGCGGCGTCGAGATCCGCTGGCATTGCGCGCCGGAATGGCTCGACGAGGCGGCCAATGTCCCGGCCGAGGCGATTTTTCGTTTTCCCGGCGGGCTCAAGGATTATCTCGCCCAGGACATTGACGGCAAGGAGCTCGTGATCGAGCCGATCTTTTCCGGCAAGGTCGAAAAGGCCGGCGGGCATGGCTCGCTCGAATGGGCGCTCGCTTGGCTCAGCGCCGACGACGGCTTTGTCCATTCCTATTGCAACACGATCCCGACGCCGGACGGCGGAACGCATGAGGCGGGCCTGCGCACTGCGCTGCTGCGCGGCCTCAAGGATCATGCCGAAAGGATCGGGCAGGCGAAGCGCGCCGCGGCCATCGCCAGCGAGGACGTTATGACGTCCTGCGCGGCGCTCGTCTCGGTCTTCCTTCGCGAGCCCGAGTTCCAGGGACAGAACAAAAGCCGGCTGATGACCAATGAAGCCTCGCGGATCGTCGAGGGGACCTTGCGCGACGCTTTCGATCACTGGCTGGCGGCCTCCCCTTCGCACGCCGCGCGGCTTCTCGATTGGGCCGTCGAGCGGGCCGAGGAGCGGCTTCGCCGCCGCGCCGAGAAGGACGTCGCGCGCAAGACCGCGAGCCGCAAGCTGCGGCTCCCCGGAAAGCTCGCGGACTGCTCCAATAATTCGGCGCAAGGCTCTGAAATATTTATTGTTGAAGGAGATTCAGCCGGCGGCTCGGCGAAACAGGCGCGCGACCGCGCCAATCAGGCGATCCTGCCGTTGCGCGGCAAGATCCTGAACGTCGCCAGCGCGACGCGCGACAAGCTCGCCGGCAATCAGCAGCTCGCCGATCTCATTCAGGCGCTCGGCTGCGGCGTCGGCTCGCATTACAAAGAGGATGAGCTCCGCTACGAAAAAGTGATCGTCATGACCGACGCGG
>CAWESJ010000271.1:0-3570 GCA_963811015.1 uncultured Alphaproteobacteria bacterium
ATAAAAGCCGTTCTCGATCACCGGGCCGATCGTCACCTGCGTGCCCGGAAAAAGCGTCTGGACCGCCTCGGCGAGGACATGCGCGGCGTCATGGCGGATGAGCTCGAGCGCGCGCGGATCGTCACGGCCGACGAATTCGACCCTGGCGTCGCGCGTGATCGGATCGGCGAGATCGGTTAAAGCGCCGTCGAGCGCCATGGCGACGACGCGCTTGGCGAGCGACGGCGAAATGCTTTTGGCGACGTCGAAGCCGCTGACGCCGGGTTCATAACCGCGCGTTGCGCCATCGGGAAAGGTTACGGAAATCACTGCCAGCTCCTATCTGCTCACTCGTCGAAACCAATCGACGTAAGCGTTTGCGTCCTAAGCGTTTGCGTCCTGAAGCGCCGTATGATCGCGCGGATCACGACGGCGCGGCTCACTTTAAAAGCCGCGTCAGTCCCTTTGGCTGCGCCCGCCCGATCGAGAGCGACCTTCGGGACGCGGCCAAAGGACGGGAGCATTCGCCATGCCTGGATTTACGGCGCCGGGACGCGCGGCTCAAGGCCCGCGTAGGGCGCCGGAAGCGCGTGAGATCACGAGACCCTCTCAGGCTTTACAAAAGGCCCGCTGGGCCGCCGAAGCCAAGTCCCTGGCCGGAAGCTCAATCATGATATTTGAGAGCTGACGTTGGAATATATTAGTCATATATTTTGCGTTAGACTTCAAGACCATGCTAAATTTTTTGTTATTTTCTGTCCAAAAATTGATGTATTATAACATGTAGCCAAGCTTCAATTTTACGCTGTCCAGAGTATGGAATAATATATAAACATATTTAACACTTGTAATTCCATTCTCCCTGTGGGTGGCCGGCGCCGCAATGTGCGCTGGAGCACCTGAATGGCGTAATTTTCTACCTATAACCCAAATTGGCTATAGCAAAAATGGCGGCCGAATAATCGATAGCTGAGCCATATCGTTTGGCCAAAAAATAGCTTATCCACATTTTACGAAAATGCTTCACGGCGTTGAATAGTATTTTGGCGCATTCTGCACGCCTTGTCCTTGGATGTGAATCGAGCCTGCGATATAGAAACTAGAATAAATTCTATATATTAATTTAAATTATAATAAAGAATGGCAATGCTATGACAAATATTACGTTTTGCTTAGATAAAATCGCCCTTGATGGCGAGGAGGCGCGCGTACTCTCCGCTTTCACGCATCGCTTGAGCGAAATCGCGACCCTGTCGCGGTCGGAGATTATTCCGTCTAGCTCAAATAATGCTTTGAATATGCTAAGCAAACCAGCCGTTTTGCTCGATGTCGATGGTTTCGCCGTCGGCGCGAATGTCGCGGCCGTCGCCATTTTCAATGCTGATCTGCGCATTATGGATCGACGCCTTTATATTCGCGACATCGAGGCGCGGGCGAAGTTTCACGCATGCGCCGCCGAACTCAAAGGGTCGCCGAACCTTCTCGCGCCGCCCCTCGATCCGCTCATTGTGCGGCGGCGCGAAAAATTGCCGATCCTTCTGCGAATTTGGCCCATCGCCGCCCCGGCGCGCTGGCCTTCGCCGGAGGTTCGCGCGCTGATCACGCTGAACGCGCTCGGGCCGAGGCCTGGGCCGCCGGCGCCGATCCTGGCCAAGACATTCGGCCTTACGCCATCGGAAGCCAAGCTCGCCTGCATCATCGCGCGGGGGGCCGGGCCGGAGATCGCCTCCCAGGAGCTCAAGATTTCGCGGGAGACCGCGCGCAATCAGCTGAAGTCGATTTTCGCCAAAACCCACACGCATCGCCAGAGCGAATTGGTCGCGCTTTTGTTGCAGGTTCAATAAGCGGGGGCGCGCCGCGGCAGGCTCCGCGGGCATGGCGTTTTTCAAGCGGAAGGCGAATGCAAAAGCCATCGGCGCCGCAGGATCAGGCGTAAAGCCCATCAACCTGGCGCGCTTCATCCGCCTGGACCGCCAGAAGCGACGTGACGACCGCGTGGATCAGGCCGGAAATGTCTTCCCGAGAGGTCGCCACCTGATCGTTCCACTGCGTGTAGGTGCGATCATATCCATATTGAGCCCGCAGGACCTCGGCGAATTTAGCTTCGAAAAATTTGAAGTAGAACTCCTCGTTATCGGGATCGATCGTGCGCCAGGCGCGGACGAGCGCTCCCGATAGGCAATAACATGTCGCCTCGGAACTGTCTGGACCGCAATGATCGCCTTTTTCATTGAGCGCCATCGAATATTTATTCCAGCCCTTCCGCTGCAGAAGCCGGTCGGCTTCAAGAAGAACTTCAATAATCACTTCCGCACCGACCATTTCTGCCTCTTATGATCATAAACATCACGCCTTCCATATAGGCGCATGCTTATGACTATAAATCCCCAAAAATACACCTGTTTAGATATAACATTTTGCTCCTCTAATCAAAGCGGCTTAAGAATTCAATATAAGCGATCAAATTAGATTTAAATGAATGAAGTGAACATAATTGTGTTTTATCACACGTCATCAAGCGGCGCGGCCAAACCTTTATTGTCTGGCGTATTATTTGAGCTTTTTTCGCCTCCGTATTTGTGCCTTGTACGCCCTTTTTGCAAGACCCGAAAAGCGCCGTCGCTCAGGATCGAAAAGAGCCGCCAAGCCCACGATCGCCGGCGGTTCGTTGCAATTTGCGGCGTATCCGCGCTATCCTTGGCGAAGCCCGCGAAAATGGCGCTCGCGGCCCGGCTTGCCGCGCCCTGCGCGGCGTTGTCCGCCGCCGCCGAAGCTGGCGATCCGACGCGGCGGAGGCTCGTGAAGGCGCCGCCGAAAGGCGTCAAAGGCTGTTGATGAGCGCTCCTGAAGCCAATGCGCGCAGCGATCCCGGACCGCCAAGATTGGCGGCTTCTGTCGCCGCGGATCTGGAGATCGAGCTCAAGTTTTCGATCATTCCGGAAAATCTCGAAAAGGTCCTGCGCCTTCCAGCTTTCCGCGCCGCGACGGCGGGGGCAGGCTCGACGCGGCTCGACGCCATCTATTTCGACACCCCGGACCGGGACCTTTGGAAGCGCGGATTCATCCTGCGGATTCGCAACAGCGAGCATGGCCTGATCCAAACCGTCAAGCAGGACACCGGCTCCGGCGTTCGAAGAGGCGAATGGGAGCGCGCGATCGACCGTATCGCGCCCGATTTCGCCGCGCTCAAACATACGCCTCTCGCCCGCCTGCTCGACCGGACCCGCCTGCGCCATGCGCTGCGGCCCACCTTCGAAGTTCATGTCGCGCGCATGTTCTTCCTGCTGGAGGACAGCGCGGCGTCGATCGAATGCGCCATAGACAGAGGCCACATCGAAGCCGCGGGCCAGAGGCTTCCGATTTGCGAACTGGAGCTCGAATTGAAGCGCGGCGAACAAAGCGCGCTGTTCGACCTCGCCTCCGTCGTATCATTGCAGGAGCCGATGCTGCTAAGCTTCATCAGCAAAGCCGAACGCGGCCATCTGCTCGCCCGGCGCGCCTGGGGCCAATCGGCGAAAGCGTCCAAGCTTCGCCTTTGCGCGGACATGACATGCCGGCAGGCGATGCAGTCGATCTGCCACAGCTGCCTGC
>CAWESJ010000272.1:0-4483 GCA_963811015.1 uncultured Alphaproteobacteria bacterium
CGCATGTGGAAATGGGTTGATGCGGACCCTCTGCGCTTCCTGTGTCTCTGAACACTTTCGCCCTCCGCATCAGCTCTCAGAAACGGCCAATTACACATAGAAGCTGTAAGGAGAGACATGGATTCAGACAATTCCCGCCACTCCGCGCTTCGCGGCTTTGACAATGAAGAGGACTGGAAAAGCGAAACACATGCCTAGCGTTCATTCGGCTTATATTCCTACTAATATGATCGAGAAAGTCAATTGACGGCCGCGCTGATTCCGCGTAAAAATTGGTTCTCCTTTGGGGAGCGACTGAAGGCGCGCGGCTTAACTGCGTCTCGTCAAGGAGGCTGCGAGCCAGCGACTTAAACCGACCTATTTTAAGGAGCTCGGCCGGAGTGGTTTCCGGTGGAAATATGGTTGCCGCCGAAATGGTGGGACTCTCAGGAGCGAAGTGACGTGAACCGCAAGAACGCCTGTGATTTCAGTCCCGAGGTGTTGAAGCTCTTCGATCTCTATGTTCATGGGCATTTAAGCCGCAGAAATTTTCTTGATCGGACCGCGAAGATGACGGTTGGCGGGTTGGCTGCTTTATGAGTTGCTTGGCGCGCTGAACCCGCGCTTTGCCGAGGCTCAGCAAGTCCCGTCAGATGACCCGCGTATCAAGGCGCGCTACGTAGAATTTCAGTCGCCGGAAGGCTACGGAACGGTGCGTAACTATCTAGTCGAGCCGGCGCGACCCGCGGGCAAACCGCCGACCGTTTTGGTCGTACACGAAAATCGCGGGCTCAATCCGCATATCGAAGATATAGCCAGGCGGCTTGCGCTCGACAATTTCATCGCTTTCGCACCGGATGCGCTTTTTCCTTTGGGCGGATACCCTGGTGATGAAGACAAGGCGCGCGAACTTTTTCAAAAATTGGATCAGGCAAAGACGCGCAATGACTTCATCTCCGCGAGCCGTTTTTTGAAGGACTTTCCCGACGGAAATGGCAAGGTTGGAGTGGTGGGTTTCTGCTATGGCGGCGGCGTCGCGAATTTTCTTGCCACCCAGCTTCCAGATCTCGCCGCCGCTGTTCCCTTTTACGGCGCTCAGCCGACTGCGGAAGAGGTCGCGCATATTAAGGCGCCGCTTCTCATCCATTACGCTGGAGCCGACGATCGGGTCAACGCCGGATGGCCTGCCTATGAGGTTGCGCTAAAGGCAAGCGGCGTCGATTACCAGGTCTATATTTATCCGGACGTTCAGCATGGGTTTAACAACGACACTACGCCTCGCTATGATGCGGTTGCGGCGAAACTCGCATGGGAGCGGACCGTCAAATTTTTTAACTCTCATCTGTCGAGTTAAAAAACCCACAACGAGCAATTGAGATTGATTCGGGTATCGCCGAAGCTGACGTGAGTAAACAAAAACGATGAAGGATAAGCGCTACATGCGGGGAAGTTTAATAAGCCTGGCGGCGTGCGCCGCGTTGTCGGCCTCTTTTGCTTGGGCCGCGGAGCCGGCGGCCCCTTCTCAAACACCAGCCGCCGAATATAAATACAAGTCGCCGCAACTAAAGCGAGCCGAACTCGACGCCCTTCTGGCGAATCCTGAACGCCTCCTAGTGCTTGACGTGCGCAGGCCCGACGAGCTGACGGCAATCGGCGGGTTGCCGGTTTATCTCAGCATTCAAGCGAAAGACCTCGAAAAAAGTCTTGCTTATATCCCCAAGGATCGGGTCATCGTGACCGTCTCCAATCACGCGGGCCGCGCCGGCGCCGCCGCAGATCTCCTGGTCAGCCGTGGCTTTAATGTCGCGGGCGCTGTTGGCGTGCAAAATTACGAAGCCGAGGGCGGGTCGCTGACAAAGATCAGCCCGCCGGCGCCGAAAGCCACCGAGGCGAAATAAAGCCCGATCCGGAGCGGCTCCGCCGCAGATCGCAAAATTGATGAGGGGAAGCGCATATGAAGCGACTGGCAGCCTTTTTGACTGTTCTCAGCAGCATCGTCACGACGTCCGCTTTGGCGGCCTTGAAACCGGGCGACGTGGCGCCGGACTTTACATCGGAAGCATCCGTCGGCGGCAAGGATTTTACCTTTTCATTGGCCGATGCTTTGAAGCGGGGACCAGTTGTCCTCTATTTCTATCCGAAATCGTTCACTAAAGGCTGCACAATTGAAGCCCATGCGTTCGCTGAAGCCGCCGACAGCTTCGCGGCGGCGGGCGCAACGCTGATCGGCTTGTCGAAAGATACAATCGAAACGCAACGCAAGTTTTCTTCTGAGGAATGCCGAGACAAATTCCCGATCGCGGCTGATCCGGCCCTTTCGGTCATTAAATCCTACGACGCAGTCCGCATTGCCACGACGCCGTCTGGAGAAATAGTGTCCGACAGAATTTCCTACGTGATTGGTCCGGACAGAACAATTCTCTATTCCTATGTCGATCCAACGCCGGATAAGCATATCGAAAATACGCTCACGGTCGTTAAGCAGTGGCGGGAGCAACATCAAAACTGAAGCCTTTAAAACTCGTCTCCAGCAAAGAGAATGAAGACCATGGCGGTACGCCCATTGAAACTCGCAGTCGTTAGCCTCTCTTGTGCGCTCGCCACCGCGGCGAACGCGCAGGTTCTTACGGAAAAAAGCCTGTCAACCGCAGCCGCGCTCGCCATCGCCCAAACGGCCTACGACACCTGCGTGCAGCAAGGCTACCACGTTTCCGTCAACGTGGTCGGTCGGGAGGGGCAGGTTCTGGTGTCGATCCGCGGCGATGGTTCATCGCCGCACACCCTCGAAAATAGTCTACGAAAGGCTTACACGGCTCGGACGTTCCGCGTTTCCTCCGGTGAATTTGCGCAGCGCGTTAAAGACAATCCAACGCTGGGCGTCATACATCTCCCCGGCGTCATTGCATTGCAAGGCGCCTTGCCGATCAAAATTGGCGAGGACGTCCTGGGCGCTGTTGGTGTTTCGGGCGCGCCGGGCGGCGATAAGGACGAGGCATGCTCCAAAGCGGGCATAGACAAGGTTTCGGCGCAGCTGATCTGAAGTCCAGGCGCCGCAAGGGAGCTTGCGAACGGGCGGCGTCCCGGTTCAGCGGGGCTGTTGCGAAACACGGTTATGTCTTTATGGGGTCACGGTAGAGGGGCGTGGTCGGTCCGATCGGCCGCGCCCCTTGCCGTGTCTTTATCCGAGTGGAATTGCCGGCATGGCGAGAGGAGGCTTTACGCTTTTGCGTCGGCTCGGACGCCTTAAGGTAATCACGATAAGTTCATCACGATGGCGCGCCTGATTGGATCAGCGAAATGCGAAAAGCTTACGTCGTTTTTCTGTTGGCGTTAGGGGCTATTTCTCTTGCCGTGTTGAGGTTCGGGGGAATCTCCTCGCCAGTGGGCGACTCACCACTGCCGGGCCCCATCCCTGTCGGAGCAAGCGCCGCCGCGCGCCGCGACGTCGCGGTCTATCTAACTGGGCTCGGCAACGTCCAAGCCTACAATTCCGTAACTATCCGCGCGCAGATCGACGGCCAGATCAAGGAGGTCTCCTTTAAAGAAGGCCAAGAGCTGAAAGCTGGCGATGTTCTCGTAAAAATTGATCCGCGCAGCTACCGCGCCAATCTCGATCAGGCTCTGGCCAAGAAGGCGCAGGATCAGGCGCAGCTCGACAACACGCGCCGCGATCTCCAGCGGCACGCCGTCCTTGTCGAAAGAGATCTCGTAGCCCGCCAGCAGTTCGACACGACCCAAGCGCAAGTGGCGCAACTAGAAGCTGCTGTCAAGGGGGACGAGGCTTTGATCGCATATGCGGAGGTCAACCTCGGCTATTCGACCATACGATCGCCCCTGAACGGGCGGGCGGGAATGCGCCAAATCGACAGCGGGAATATCGTGCATGCAAATGACCCAGCCGGGATAGTGACTATCACGCAAACAAGGCCAATCAGCCTAATTTTCACGTTGCCGGAAGACGCGCTTCAAAGGATTTTTGCGGAAATGTCCCGAGCGCCATTGCCTGTGGCGGCGCTGAGCCGCGACGGGCGCACACAATTTGACCTGGGTGAACTCACCCTCATCGATAACGCTGTCGATCAAGCGACAGGAACGATCCGGCTCAAAGCGACTTTGCCGAATGAATCTGGCCAGCTCTGGCCTGGCCAATTCGTTATGGCGCGTCTCCAGCTGTCCGCCCTTCGCGATGTGCTGACCATCCCCTCCGCGGCGGTTCAAAATGGTCCAGACGGCCGCTTCGTCTTTCTTATAAAAGATGGAGCCGTTGAGGTGCGTAAGCTTGCGTTCGGACAGATAGATGCTGAAACGGCGGTGGTGCAGGGAGGCCTCGAGGAGGGTGATCTCGTCGTGACAAGCGGTCAATATCGCCTCCAACCTGGGGCTCGAATTGCGATTGAGATGAACCCGACCGCTGCTCCGTTTGTCGCCGCTCAGCGGAATTGATCGATGAGCTTTTCAACGCCCTTTATCGAGCGGCCGGTCGCCACAATCTTGCTCATGATCG
>CAWESJ010000273.1:0-4701 GCA_963811015.1 uncultured Alphaproteobacteria bacterium
TACAGGGTGTTGCTGAGCGCAGCCTCCCAAGCGCCGGTCCCGGAGGACGGGAAGATGAAAACCTGTCCGTCCGTGCTTTTGAAAACCTTCTTCAGATCCTGGAACAGGGGCAGGGTCAGCTCCGGAAATTTCGAAGACCGATGGTCTTCCATCGCCACCAGCATGGCCCGCTGAACGCGGTCCGGCACATTTGTCGGTCCAGGGACAAAAAGAAAGTGGCGACCCGCCATATTGCATCCTCCGATAAGTTGCCTGGGATAATATCCACGAAAACAGTGACGATCACAAGTCAGCGGCGCGCCGCGGGGGAGCGCTCGGCCTTCACGGGCTGACCAGAATGGCGCGGAAATCGTTTACGTTGGTGAGGGTCGGCCCGGTGACGACCAGGTCTCCGATCGCCGTGAAGAACCCGTATCCGTCATTGTCGGCGAGCCTCGCCTTGGCGGCGACGCCGAGCGCGGCGGCGCGCGCGAGGCTGTCTGGAAGCAGCAGCGCGCCGGCGTTGTCCTCCGTGCCGTCGATCCCGTCGGTGTCGCCGGCGAGCGCGTAAATGCCGGGATGGCCGTCAAGCGCGACGGCGAGCGCGAGCAGGAACTCGGCGTTGCGGCCGCCGCGCCCGGACCCGCGCACGGTGACCGTCGTCTCGCCGCCCGAGATCAGGACGCAAGGCGGCGCGATGGGCTGGCCGAAGCGATAGGATTGCCGCGCGATCGCGGCATGCACCAGCGCGACGTCGCGCGCTTCGCCCTCGATGTCATTGGCGAGGATGAGGGGCGCAGCGCCTGCCGCCCGGGCGACGGCCGCCGCCGCCTCGAGCGAGAGTTGCGGCGTCGCGATCATCACGTTTTCGACTTCCCCGAGCCGGGGATCGTCAGCCTTGAGCGTCTCCGCGCCGGGCGAATTTAGATGCGCCAGCACATTCGCCGGCGCCTCGATCGCGTATTTGCGCAGAATGGCGAGCGCCTCGGCCGCCGTCGTCGGATCGGCGACCGTCGGCCCCGACGCGATCACGCTCGGATCATCGCCGGGAACGTCGGAGATCAATAGCGCGACGACCCGGGCCGGCGCGGCGGCGGCGGCGAGCCTCCCGCCCTTGATCGCCGACAGATGCTTGCGCACGCAATTCATCTCGGTGATGGTCGCGCCGCTCTTCAAAAGCGCCTTGTTGACGCCCTGCTTGTCGGCCAAGGTCAGGCCCGGCGCAGGCAAGGCGAGCAAGGCCGAGCCGCCGCCCGAAATCAGGCACAAGACAAGATCGTCCGCGGTCAAGCCCCGCACCGCGGCGAGAATGCGCTCCGCCGCCGCCTGGCCGGCCGCGTCGGGCACCGGATGCGCCGCCTCGACCACCTCGATGCGGCGGCATGGGACGCCATGGCCGTAGCGGGTCACGACCAGGCCCTCGAGCGGTCCCGGCCAGTGGTCCTCCACCGCCTTGGCCATCGCGCCCGCCGCCTTGCCCGCGCCGACCACGATGGTCCGGCCCGCGGGCGGCGCCGGCAGATGCGGCGGCGCGCAGCGCTCGGGCGAGGCGGCCTCTACCGCGGCGGCGAACATGTCGAGAAGCAGTTGACGGGGATCAAAAGCCATGCGGATAGCGTCTGCCTCAGGTCCTTGGCCGGATGGTTTCAACCAGCGGCGGCGAAAAAATCGAGAAAACAATGGACGGCCCCGCGGCGACGACGCTCCAGATCCACGGAACGCGGCCGCGTTCGCCGTCAGTTTGGCAGGGTCTGCTCGATCGGGAGCCGCGCGAGATTTGTTAGTGCATGACGCCGAAAAGTGGAACCTGGTTTTCGGACGACATTATGCTCTAAATCCTTTGATGAGAGCCGGATAATAGATATGCGGCATGCCCCGATCGAGAACGCCAATTGAACTCGCCTTCAATCGATTTCGCCTTCGATCGATCTCAAGCTGTAAATGACGCACTCGCCCTTCAACGCCGCGCTGCAGCGCCGCCGTTCTATAACCGCAAACGAAGGCGTTTCAACCTTTTTCTCGATCGGCCAATTTCCCAGCGGGTCGGGCCTGCGGCTTTTGACAATCCGAAGACAGAGACAAATCGACTCGAGGCCGCTAAAGGTAGGGACGCGTCGCAACGGCGAGGATGACTTGCAAGATCGCGCGATCGCCGTCAATTGTAATTCGGCGGCCCGCCGCGCCGCCGCCGCGGACGATCCAGGCGGATGGCCAAGATTGCGAAGGGCTGCTAAAGATTTGTTGGAAGCGTCAGGGTTGCCGCATAGCGCCGCGAACGTCGCCCCGAAGCCCCCGCAGCCGAGCCGGGCGAGGGTTCGGCGGGGGTGTTTTTCAGGCGACGTTTTGTAGGCGACGTTTTGCAATTGAGCGATTTAGTGCAATTGAGCGATCTGGATTGAATTAGGGGCCGCGCCCGCGCCGGGGCGGCGCGCCCCGCAATGAGGAGGAGGCGAAGCTGGACATTCACGAATATCAGGCCAAGGAGCTCCTGGCCAATTTCGGCGTTTCGACGCCTCGCGGCGCGGTCGCCTACAGCCCCGATCAGGCCGTCTATTGCGCCACCGAACTCGGCGGCTGGCATTGGGCGGTCAAGGCGCAGGTCCATTCGGGCGGACGCGGCAAGGCCGGCGGCGTCAAGCTTTGCAAGACCTATAACGAGGTCCGCGCCGCCGCGAGCGAAATGCTCGGCAAGCATCTCGTGACCAACCAGACCGGTCCCGAGGGCAAGGTCGTCCAGCGCATCTATGTCGAGGTCGCCGAGCCTTTCGAGCGGGAGATCTATCTGGGCTTCGTCCTCGATCGCAAGGTTGAACGCGTCCGCATCATCGCCTCGCGCTTCGGCGGCATGGAGATCGAGGAAATCGCCAAAGAGCACCCGGAGGAAATTCTGCAGGTCGTGGTCGAGCCGGCCGTGGGCCTCCAGCCGTTCGAGGCGCGCGAGCTCGCCTTCGGCCTCGGGCTCAACCTCAAGCAGGTCAGCCGCGCCGTGGCCACAATGCTCGGCTGCTATCGCGCCTTTCGCGATCTCGACGCGACAATGGTCGAGATCAATCCGCTCGTGGTGACCAAGGACGACCGCGTTCTCGCCCTCGACGCCAAGATGTCGTTCGACGACAACGCGCTGTTTCGCCGCAGCTCGGTCGCCGACATGCGCGACCATTCGCAGGAGGATCCGCGCGAGGTCCAGGCCGCCGAACATAATCTCAACTATGTCGGCCTCGACGGCGACATCGGCTGCATCGTCAATGGCGCCGGGCTCGCCATGGCGACCATGGACATGATCAAATACGCCGGCGGCAGCCCCGCGAACTTCCTCGACGTCGGCGGCGGCGCCTCGCCGGAGCGCGTCGCGGCGGCGTTCCGGCTCGTGTTGTCGGACCGCAACGTCAAGGCGATCCTGGTCAATGTGTTCGCCGGCATCAACCGCTGCGACTGGGTGGCCGAGGGGGTCGTGCAGGCCTGCCGGCAGCTCGAGGTCAACGTTCCTCTCGTCGTGCGTCTCGCCGGAACCAATTACGAGGCCGGCCGCGACATTATCGCGAAGAGCGGCCTGCCGATCATTTCCGCCGACACACTCGCCGACGCCGCGCAAGCCGCGGTCGCGGCGGCCTCCGCCGCGGCCAAGCAAGCGCGCGCGAGCTGACCTGAACTCGAGACGCGGAGCGGGCTTTTGGTCCCGTTCCGGCTTCGCCTGAAAATGCTCGAGGGAGCTTTTAAACATGAGCATTCTGATCGACGAAAACAGCCGGGTCCTGATTCAGGGCTTCACCGGCGACAAGGGGACGTTTCACGCCAAGGAGATGATCGCCTGCGGCACCAAGGTCGTTGGCGGCGTCACTCCAGGCAAGGGCGGCGCCACGCATCTCGGCCTGCCGGTTTTCAACACCGTGAAGGAAGCGGTGCGCGCCACCAACGCGACCACAAGCATCACTTTCGTCGCGCCCGCCTTTTGCGCCGACGCGATCATGGAGGCGGCTCACAAACACGTTGTCCTTGGTCTTGGTCTCCATGGTCAGCGTGATCTGGTTGACGCGCAGACTCACCGTGCCGGCCACCGAATCGAAGTAGGGAACCTTCCAGTTCAATCCCGGCTCCGCCACCCGCAAAAACTTGCCGAAGCGTGTGATGATGGCCACTTGCGCCGTATTCACGGTAAAGAAGCTGCCCAGCACCAGAGACAAAACGATGACCGCGATGATTCCCAGGAAAACCAGGAATAGTACGTCCATTTGTATCCTCCGCCGCTTCCAACTTGAAGCTGCGCCGAATTATACAGGGATGCCAAAGCAGGCAGGTTACCCGCCCTGCCGGGTCGCAGCAGAATTCGCCTCTCGCTTGCCGTTCACAAATCTCTACAATATCTGCGGTCCGTATTCGTCTTGAAGAATAGATGGAACAGACCCTCAACAGGCCCGCGATGCTCGAACAAGACCTTCAAATCTCGGAAGTCTTCGCGAAAGAACGCTCGCGGCTGCGTCATTACATCCGCAAACGGGTTCCTGTCGAAGCCGACGTGGAAGATCTGCTGCAGGAGGTTTTCTTCGAACTGGTCCGTGCCAATCGCCTGTTGATGCCGATTGACTATGTGACCGGCTGGCTCTTTCGCGTGGCGCGCAATCGCATCACGGACCTGTTTCGCGCCCGCAAGCCCGAGAGTTCGATCAGCGCGCCGGTCCAGAACGAAGACGGAGATAGCAATACGGTACCAGTCAGGTCATAAAC
>CAWESJ010000274.1:0-4303 GCA_963811015.1 uncultured Alphaproteobacteria bacterium
GCCGTCTCCAATAAATTCGAGCAGGCGGCGGCCGGCGACAAGACCGGCATTCTGTCGAAGCCGCTCGAAGGCGCGCGAAAGCTGATTGTCGACCAGCCAGCGCGGCCAGCCGTGGCGCCCGAGCGCGTCGCCGTGCGCCCGGCTTCGGCCTCGCCGACAGGAACGTCAATCTTTCACACAAAGCCGGGCTCGGCGGGCTCGCCTGAGACGCTGTCAAACGACATCGGCAACCTGAACCGGGCGCGGAAGTTCTTGCGCGAGCAATCGGAGCTCCCGGCTTTCGCGGCCGACGCCATCCCAAAAGAGACGAGTGCCGTGCTCGGCGGCGTGCTGAACGAGCTGCGCGACCGGATGGAACGCGGCTCGCCGAACTTCCGGCAGGGCAATCAGGAATACGAGCGCATCACAAAGAGCGTCGTCGACCCCTTCGCTGCGAGCCCGACAGGCCACCTTGCGAAGGCCGCGACGCCGGAAGCGCAGACGTCCATCATGTTTAGCCGAAGCCCCAAGCCGGGCTCCGAAAGGCAAGTTGGCAACGCGGCCAAGACGATCGCCACGCGCCGGCCCGATATTGTCGGCGACTTTATCCGGAACCAAATCGAGCGCCAATTTAACGCGTCGAGCGCCGATCTCGGGAAGGGCGCGAACCAATACGCCGGATCGGCCTTTGCGCGCGATCTCGCGGGCAACGAGCAGCAGCGCAAGAACCTCGCGGCCGTGCTCGGCGCGCTTCCGAACGGCCGCGGCGTCAACAAGCGGCTTGGCGATTTGCTCGACGTGTTCCAGGCTCAAGGCACGCGGACGCCCGTCGGCTTCGTCTCTGAGCTCCGCGGCCAGACGAACAAGGAGTTCGGCACAAATCACGCGATGCACGCCGTCGGGAGCCACGGTTTGAGCGCAGTCGGGCCAGCCCTGAGCGCCATGCGCGAGTTCGTCACGCGCGGCTCGAAGGCGCGCAACGCCGGCCGGTTGGCCGACGTCTTCGTGGCGCCCGACAGCGTGGCGCAGATCCAACGGCTAGGCGGTCGGACATTCGGCGCGCCTTTCGGAGATCTCGTCACGCAATTGGGCGCGAGGTCAGGGGGCTTTGGGCGCGAGCGGCGGCTGGCCGCCTCGGCGGGGCGCTGAGCGCGTGCTGAAGATCGAAGATCTCGAGCGCGGGGATTGCCGCTGGCCTGTCGCCGACGCCTCGATTGCGGGCCGCCGCGGCGCGCTTTTCTATTGCGGCGCTCCTGTTGAGCCAGGCCGCTTGGTCGGACGCTTGCCGTGTCCCTATTGTCGCGAGCACGCTGCGCTCGCCTACCGGCTGCGTGTCCAACGCCCGGTCGCAAGGCCGGTCGAGCTGCGCGAGGCCGTTGCAGTGGCCGTCTCGTCCGCCGTCGCGGCGGATGAGCTCACGGGCGAGCTTAGCTTCTAGGGACGGGCGCCCGGCGTGAGCCACCCCTAACACCGGCCGTCAAGGCTTCTGCAGGGCGTACATCTCGGCGTGCCCTTCGAGGACGTACCAACAGTTCGCCAGCAAGCCGACGGTCTTTTCGACGCCGACGACGCGGATGGCGTCGGCACCCTGCCCGTAAGCCGCGATCCGCAAATCCGGCAGGAGCGCCTCGGTCACCGGCTCTGCTTCGGTAAAATAGCGATGGCAGCGCCGGGCGGAAATGACCCCAAGGCTTTGCGCGCCGGCCGGGACAGTCTCAAGGACGGCCACGGTCTTTAGGGCTGCACGGCGCTCTGAAAGGGAGCCGGCCGACCGATCGATCGATGAAGTTTGCTTCGACGCCACCCCCACCAGGCGAGACGCAACCTGACGTTGCGAGCGCGGCCCCGAGTAGGGCCGCGCACTCAATTTTGATCCCCATATTCATCGTCTTCCCCGACTGTTCGTGGCGCCTGCCCCTGAGCGTCAGGCAGAATGCGGCCGCAAACGAGAGCAAACTCTTTGTGGTAATTGAAAATATACCACGGATTTGCGTTTAGGGCAGTCCTGTGTCCCGCTAGAACTAGACAACTCACTGATTCGCAGGTTCACCATGTACGAGCGCCCAAAATACCTATTTGAAGGGACTTCAGTTTACGACGTTATTCGGAACATCCAGGCTCGTGTCATGGATGAGTTGAAGGCGCAGAACGAGGACACTATCCTCAGCACTCCTACTGACGACCTCGTTGCTGGACTTCTCGCCGTGCACGCCCTTCACATTCCAACGCTTCGTGACAGTGATACGTGGCTCGACGAGAATGAGGTGACTCGCCAGGTCCAGATCCGGGAGTATGATTTCTACGCAGACCAGCATGGTGGAACCCGCACGGTAACCTCTCATATCGTGAGGTTCCACGTCCCGTTCGAAGGAGACGGCGGTCTTTTCAAGGTTGAGCCAAGCAACAGAACCATCCCAGGCCCTGCCGCTGATGTAAATGGCCAAGAACTCATCATTTACATCGCGACCAATCAGATGACACACGAACAGGTACGGCAGGAGTACGACAGTAGGATTCGAAGCATAGAACAACACCTTTCCACTTTGAGGAACGACCTCAAAAACGTTACAAGCCAGATTGATCAACCGGCGCGCGCCTACATTGCGCAACGAAAGGCGCAACTGCTTAAGAGCAAAAATCTTGTTGCCTCACTTGGTTTTCCAATGAAGCGCCGTCCCGAAGCGACGATGACCTACAAGGCGCCGGAGGTTAGGCGCAAGCTTACGCCGGTAAAGCCACAGACCACGGCTCCATTCAGACCTGAACCGACACTCGATGAGGCGGAGTACCAGCATATTCTCAATGTGATGGACAATATGACAAAGGTGATGGAGCGCAGCCCTCACACATTCCAGAAGATGGGAGAAGAGGATATTCGGCAGCATTTTTTGGTGCAGCTGAACGGGCAATATGAAGGACAGGCCACCGGCGAGACGTTCAACTTTCAGGGCAAGACCGATATCCTCATCCGCTCCGAAGGTCGGAACATCTTTGTTGGGGAGTGTAAGTTCTGGCACGGCGAGAGAGGGCTCTTGGAAACGGTTGACCAGCTCTTGTCCTATTTGAGCTGGCGCGACAGTAAGGGCTCGGTCGTCGTCTTTAACAAGAACAAAAACTTATCTGGCGTGCTCGCCACAATCAAGGTTGCGATGGAGAAGCATCCTCATAAAAAGCAGGGACCGAAAATTGAAGGCGACACGCGCTTTAGATACATCATGGGCAATCCAAGCGACCACAACCGCGAGATCATCTTGACGGTGATGGTCTACGACATCCCGACTCCTGACTAGCTCCGAATTTCTAGAGACGCGCGCGGCCTTAAGCCGGAAGCTTCGGATCGTTGGACGCAAAAACGGGTAATCATTCGCGGCGACAGGGGTCAGCCCGCGCGGCTTTCGGTTAGGCGGCCGGAGAAAAGGCGATTGCCGCTCTTTAAACAAAGCTGTCTTTCAAAATCCGTTTCGTCCACGGAAAGAGGACTTCAAATATGGAACGATGAACCCACCGCAAGTTTTGAGCTGGTGCTGCGATTGAGCAATTCCGTACTCACGCGGCAGACTTCGCGACCTGAAAAGCATTGTTGACTTTGCCGACGGTCAAGCCAAGCCGGCCAGCCAGTGTCTCGATTGAGACCGATAACGTGTCGCGGACATGCCCAGCGGGTGACTCGCTGTGTAGCTGCAATAGGAGATCGAGGGCCGCGCGGTCCGCGTAAGCGGCGACGGCCGCTATGCCGGCGGAAGGCACGTTGGGACGTGAAGCGCGCGCGAACCGCCCAGCTACGGCTAGGGGAAGGAGCCGTCTCTTCTTGCGAAGTGCATCGATCGCGGCTCGAATGTGAAGGCCAAGCTTATCCTCATCATCAAATCGGGAATCGTCAGGATCTATCAGCCCGCAAATCAATCGTTCTAAGGCATCGACTGCCCGATGGGAGCCCAGTTCCGTCGCCGCCAGCAAGATCCTGAGGCGGTCTATTTCGGTAGCGTCGTTCCTATCAGTCCATGTCTCCACGAGCCCAACCCAGACGTTGAGCGATGGATGGGGAGGCGACGGGCGTAAGACGCCTACCCGAAAGCTGTCCATCTCGAAGATGGAAGTCATACCAGTCACCGCGCTTTGCGCGAAGGCGGCGGCTTCCTTTGCGGTCGTCACTCTGGTGCGAATGGCCTCCGCAGCCCGCTCCCCCAGCTCGCGCGACGGATAGTGGCCGAACAGCTGCACCACAGTGCAGGCTACGTCAAGATCGAGCGTTGCTAGCCGATCAACCAGCGCCTCGAATTCGTCACGGTCGCCGTAACGGGCAGCAAGCGCCAGCGCTACGTCT
>CAWESJ010000275.1:0-3240 GCA_963811015.1 uncultured Alphaproteobacteria bacterium
AAGGCGCGCCATTCGGGATCGACGGCGGCGGGATCGCGCCTATAGGCGTCCTGGAGCTGTTCGACATAGGCGGCGTTGCCGCCATAAAGAAACGAGCTCTGGGCGAATTTGGCGTTGGGCGCGCTGCGGCCGCCGCCCGCGCCGCCGGACCCATTCGCTGCGCCATTTGCATCTTGGCGGGCCATTTTCATCTCCGTCTCGGCTGACTCGGATCGAAAAGCTCATCAAACCTTTTCGGACCATGCTCTAACAGCGCCGGCGTCTCCAAAGAACTCAAGCCTCCGTTATTATGCGCCAAGCTTGCGGCCGCCGCGTCAGCCTTGCAGCAACTCGGCGAGCGTCCGGCCGAGCCTTGCGGGCGAGGCCGCGACCCGCACGCCGGCGGCCTCAAGCGCCGCGATCTTATTTTCCGCGCCGCCCTTGCCGCCGGAGATGATCGCGCCGGCATGACCCATGCGCCTTCCGGCCGGCGCGGTGCGCCCGGCGATGAAGCCGACGATCGGCTTGCCGCGGCCGCGCTTGGCTTCGTCGGCGATGAATTGCGCTGCGTCCTCCTCGGCGGCGCCGCCGATCTCCCCGATCAGGATGATCGACCTGGTGGCGGGATCGGCCAGGAACATTTCAAGGACCTCGACAAAATCGAGCCCTTTCACCGGATCGCCGCCGATTCCGACCGCCGTCGTCTGGCCGAGCCCTTCCTTCGTGGTTTGAAACACCGCTTCATAGGTCAAGGTTCCGGACCGCGAGACGACGCCGACCGATCCTCGCTTGAAAATATTGCCGGGCATGATGCCGATCTTGGATTTGCCGGCGGTCATGACGCCGGGGCAGTTCGGCCCGATGAGCCGCGACCTGGAGCCAGACAGCGCGCGCTTGACCTTGATCATGTCGGCGACCGGAATGCCTTCGGTGATGCACACGATCAGCGGAATTTCGGCGTCCACGGCTTCGCAGATCGCGTCGGCGGCGGCCGGCGGCGGAACATAGATGACGCTGGCCTCGGCGCCTGTGGCCTCGCGCGCCTCGACGACCGTGTCGAAGACGGGGAGGCCCAGATGCGTCGCGCCGCCCTTGCCGGGCGACGTCCCGCCGACCATTTTCGTGCCATAGGCGATCGCCTGCTCGGAATGAAACGTTCCATTCCTGCCGGTGAAGCCCTGGCAGATGACCTTGGTGTCCCTGTCGATCAGGATGGGCATGAATTCAAGCCTTTCCCACCGCGCGGACGATCTTTTGCGCGGCGTCGTCGAGATCGTCGGCGGAGATGACGTTGACGCCGGACTGGGCGAGGATCTTCTTGCCCAATTCGACATTGGTGCCTTCGAGCCGCACGACAAGAGGCGTCTCGAGGCCGACCTCCCGCACCGCCGCGATCACGCCTTCGGCGATCACGTCGCATTTCATGATGCCGCCGAAAATATTGACGAGTATGCCTTTGACCTTGGGATCGGCGGTGATGATCTTGAACGCCGCCGCGACCTTGTCCTTGGTCGCGCCGCCGCCGACGTCGAGGAAATTGGCGGGCTCGGCGCCATAGAGCTTGATAATGTCCATCGTCGCCATGGCGAGGCCCGCGCCGTTCACCATGCAGCCGATCTCGCCGTCGAGCGCGACATAGTTCAGGTCGTGCTTCGACGCCTCGATCTCCTTGGCGTCCTCTTCGGTCTCGTCGCGCAGGGCGGCGATCTCGGGATGCCGGTAAAGCGCGTTGGGGTCGAACGAGATCTTGGCGTCGAGGCATTTGAGCCGCCCCTGCGACGTGACGACGAGCGGATTGATCTCGAGCAGCGCCATGTCCTTGGCGACGAAAGCCTCATAGAGCCCGGCCGTGAGGGCCTCTGCCTGCTGGGCGAGATCGCCGGCAAGGCCCAAGGCCTTGGCGACGGTCCGGCCGTGATGCGGCAGCGCGCCGGTGACCGGATCGATCGAGAAGGTGACGATCTTCTCCGGCCGGCGGCGCGCGACCTCCTCTATATCGACCCCGCCTTCGGTCGAGACGACGAAGGCCGCGCGGCTCGTCGCGCGATCGACCAGAAGCGACAGATAGAATTCCTTTTCGATCGAAGCGCCGTCTTCGAGGTAGAGCCGGTTGACCTGTTTGCCGGCCGGCCCCGTTTGCGCTGTGACCAAAGTCTTGCCGAGCATCTGGCCGACGAAGGCCTCGACCTCCGCGACAGATCTCGCGAGCCGCACGCCGCCTTTGTCGCCGGCCTCCGGCTCCTTGAACTTGCCCTTGCCGCGTCCGCCGGCATGGATCTGGGATTTCACGACCCAGACGGGGCCGCCGAGCTCTTTGGCGGCGGCGGCGGCAGCCGTCGCCTTCAGCACGGGGACGCCGCGCGAAACCGGAATCCCGAATTCCCGCAGGACGGCCTTGGCTTGGTATTCATGAATGTTCATGTCGGCTTCCCGGTTGCGCCGAGAGCCGGATGACGTCAGATGGCATCGCTTCGCGGTTCCATCTGACGTGTGAATCCGTCTCTCATCAAAGGGTTAGAGCATGTTTCAGAAAAAGTTGACCGGGTTTTGCGATAAAAACATGCCGCAACGCTTTGATTTCGAGCGCTTCCCGATCAGATGACCTCATCGGATCGGAAATCCTGCAAATCGTCGGGCTTGAAGAGAGCTTCGGCCAAGGCGCTGCGATAAAAGCTAAAAAGGGCGCGCGTTCAGCTGGCGAGCGCCGGATTGATGATTTTGCAAGCTTCGACGAGGCCGCGCACCGAGGCCACCGATTTGTCGAACATCCGCCGCTCATCCGGATCGAGCTTGACCTCGACGATTCGCTCGACGCCATTTGCGCCAATGACCACCGGCGCGCCGACATAAAGATTGTCGACGCCATATTCGCCATTGAGCTTGGCGGCGCAAGGCAGCACCCGGCGCTTATCCTTGAGATAGGATTCGGCCATGGCGATAGCGGAGGCCGCCGGCGCGTAAAAGGCCGAGCCGGTCTTCAGATGATTGACGATCTCGCCGCCGCCCTTGCGGGTCCGCTCGACGATCGCGTCGAGCCTCGCCTGCGTGGTCCAGCCGATCTCGACGAGATCCGGCAGGGGAATGCCGGCGACGGTCGAATAGCGCAGGGAGGGCACCATGTCGTCGCCATGGCCGCCGAGGACGAAAGCGGTGACGTCTTCGACCGAGACCTTGAATTCCGCCGCGAGGAAATGCCGGAACCGGGCCGAATCGAGCACCCCCGCCATGCCGACGATCTTTTGCGCCGGCAGGCCCGAGGTT
>CAWESJ010000276.1:0-4759 GCA_963811015.1 uncultured Alphaproteobacteria bacterium
TCGAATAAAGAGCGATGAAGAAATGGAAGAAGAGGCAGATGCGTTTGCGGGCGCTTTTTTGCTTCCAGCGGAACGAAACACGTCGCTGAAGGTAAGGAAATTTGACTTAAGGCAGCTTGCAAACATGAAGTCTTATTGGAAGGCTTCAATGGCGTCTATAGCCGTTCGCGCTGAACGGCTAAAACTAATTACTCCATATCAGAGTAAGATGTTTTGGATTGAGATGAGCAGGCTCTGGGTATAAAAAAAGAGAGCCAAACGAGCCGCCAAAAACGAATATCCTGAAATTATTAGACAAATTGTTGCGTTCCATACAAATAAACTTGGATATTCCATCTCAGAACTTTCAAAAATGCTGCATCTTAGAAGCGCTGAATTTGCCGAAATGTATAGCCCGGAAGTTTTGGGCAATCCGAACGAAACACCAAATGATCGCCCAAGGCTTCGGATTGTGAAATAATATGCTTGATGCTAAGCATGAAACGAATAGTTCTTGGCTGGGTCCGGCGCTAAAAAGGCGAGTTAGAGCGCTTCCTTTTCGATCAGATAATTCCCTCCGATCGGGAAGCGCCATAATGCCGGAAATCCCGGCCGGACGATCCGGAGACGCCTCTTGAACCTGCCCCTCTTGCCGGACGCCCTTCTCGATCAATTCCAGACGGACGACGTTCCTTTCCTCGATCTCACGACGCATGTTCTTGGGCTCGGCGCGAGGCCCGGCCGCATGAGCTTTTCGGCGCGCGACGCCATGGTCGTGGCCTGCGCCGAGGAGGCGGCGCGAATTGTCGAGCGCGCCGGCGCGAAAGTGGTCCTGCACGCAGCCTCCGGCGCGGCGCTGGAGCCCGGCGCCGCGATCCTCACCGCGACCGGCCTCGCCTCGGCGCTTCTCCGCTCATGGAAAATCGCGCAGAACCTCATCGAGACCGCCGCGGGCATAGCGACGGCGACACGGCGCATCGTTGACGCAGCCCGGTCGGCCACGCCCCAAGTCGCCATCGCCTGCACGCGCAAGAACGCGCCCGGAACCAAGCTGCTGTCGGTGAAGGCTATTCTCGCCGGCGGGGCCACGCCGCATCGTCTGGGGCTTTCCGAAACAATATTGATTTTCGCCGAGCATCGAGTTTTTCTGTCGGGCCTGACGGAGAAGGAGATAATCGGCTTGGCGCGGCGCGAGGCGGCGGAAAAGAAGATTGTCGTCGAAGTCGGGTCGCTCGAGGAGGCGCTGGCTTTCGGGCAAGCCGGGGCGGACGTCATTCAGGCGGAGAAATTTCCTCCGGGCCAGATCGCCGCCCTTCGCCGCGCGCTTGACAAATATGCCGCGCGTCCGCTTATCGCGGCGGCGGGCGGCGTCAACGCGGCCAATGGCGCGGAATTTGCTGCCGCAGGCGCTGACATCCTCGTAACCTCGGCGCCGTATTGGAGCAAACCGCTTGACGTCGCCGTCCGCATAGAGGCTCTCTGATTCAAAGACTTGCGGAACGTTTAAAAACTTGCGGAACGGCTTGGCCTCGGCTCCGAGCCAAAAGCCGCTCATAGTGCCGCGACATGGGGTAGGCGCCAGCGATCAAAATGTTGGAAGTTCCGAAACAGAGAGCCATACGGCCTATTCTCAAGACGGCGCTGCCAGCGCGGGTGCTTCATCACGATCATGAGCTGGCGCTGACCACGCTTTTTTTTGAGGACGGCGAGTTGCGCGTCCCGCTGATCGCCTGCGCGCCGGGCTCGGGCGTCACGGTCAGAATCGACGCGCGCGACGTATCGATCGCCTTGTCGCGTCCGATGGACGTGTCGATCACCAACCGGCTCCCCGGCGAGATCGCGGAACTCGCCTTTCTGGCCCCGCCCTATGTCCGGGTTACGTTTAATCTCGGCCGAACCCGCCTGCATGCGCTAGTGATTTGCGAATTGGTCGAGCGTCTCGCTCTCGCGCCCGGCGTTGGAGCCTGGGTGATGATCAAGGCCGTCGCAATTTCGGAACGCGAGCTCAAGCCGAATCTCGCGCCGCAGCCGCGACCCTGGCCTTTGGATCGAAAGTCCAATCCAGAGAAGCCGTGATTTCGTCGACGGATTTTTTCGCCGAATTCGAGGCGTGGCGCTCAATCGAACGATAGAGCGCGACCAGGCGCTCGCCGAATTGGGTGATCTCCGCGCCGCCGCCGCGCCGGCCGGGAAAAGTAGCGACGACGGGACTTTCGAAGGTGCGGTTCAAGGCGTCGACGGTGAGCCAGCATTTGCGATAGGAAAGCCCCAGCGCGCGGCTCGCCCCTATGATCGAGCGCTCGATGCGGATCGTGTCGATCAAAACCAGATCTTCCGGGCCGAACGACCCGCCGTTTGGCAAATTGAGCTGGATGGTGACATAGCCCGCTTGCCGCTTGGTTTTTTGCATGAAGGCGTCCCTTGTGCCTGCCAATTAATTAATGCGCCAATCTATCGAGTCTGGCGACCTATATCGCCGTCAACCAAAGTCGAACAGCGCTTGATCGATGAAATTTCTTGTTCCGCTTAAGGCTCGATCTTTCGGCGGATCTAAAAAGCGAGGTTGGTCAAATTCCTGAAGCGCGGCCGCGGGGCGCGCGAGAGCCTCGCCAAGACCGCCTAGCCTGACTAGACATATATAGGTAAACCATTTTCTACCGGCGCGTCCCAAAGCCGCGCAATCTTTCAGCCGCGGCGACCATGCCTCGTCGCGGGCATAATTCTCACTCGGCGAAGAGCCCGAGCTCCGATTGGCGCAACATGCTTTCGCTTTCGCAAAGCATGACCGCCCGCACCGTCGCCTCGGCGATTGCGCGCGCGCGATCATCGATTCCGGTCCATTTCGCGGCGCGGCCGCGAGGGTCGATCTCGACGAGCTTGACCCCCGCCGGCATCTCGACTCCATCGCGCGCGACGCCGCGCAAAATTCCGTCGATTGGAGCCTCGATCGGCGCGCCGTCCAAATGGCCCACGACGACGCCCTTGAACACAAGGGCGCCTATGTCGAGCGCGGTCCGCCAGCGCCCCGCCGCATTGCTATAGACGAAGCGCTCGGCGCCTACTCCGCCAAGCAGGCTCGGCGCGTTGTCTTGCGGCTCAGTCGTCCCATCGCGCAGGACCAAGCCAGCGCGGCCGGGCCTCGTCTCGATCGCGACATCGCAATTGCCGCGCGCGGTGAAGCCGGGGCCGAGCCCGATCGTGACCCGCGCCAGCCCGCGCAGACGCGGCATGACGCCGCGCTTGTGCATGCGCGCGTCCACAATAATGTCGAGCGGGCCGAGAACAAGCAAATCGGTGAGGCCGAGACTGGTCACGGCCACGCAATCTTCGCGCCGCCCAATCTCCAAAAGCTCGCTCGCACTGTCGATCCGCGCCGCCGCGACCGCCTCGATCAGGGGCGCGTCGTCGTAAAGCGCGTCGTGAAAAGCCATGCCGCGCCAAATCACCGGCGCCAAGGGATCGTGAGCCAGCGCCACCGCGCGGCCGAAGCGGGTCAAAAAGACGGCGATCGCCGAGGCGATCTCATTTGCGCCGAGAACCACGGCAAGCCGCGGTTTTGGCTGACCCCGGGCCGCGTCGCGCCCGCACTCGCGCCGCAGCGCGTTTCTCGTCCCGATCTGTTCCATATCTGGTCCGCCGAGCCTCGGACGCGACAAGGTTCCGATGCCATGGCGCAATATATAGCATTATATTGCTTAACGCAAATTCAGCGACGGCGAGTCCGGCGGGTCGCGGCCTCGCCGGCCGCTTGACGTATCTAACCTATCCTCAATCGCGCCTATGGCGGCAATAAGGCGGCGTTGTTCATAAGCGGGGGCCGATTTTGTTGGTAAAATGAAATACGCCTGAAGAAAAACTTAGTCTATAAATACAATATACAATATCGGATGGAGCCAACATCACAATAATAATTCCGAGGCTTAGCCTTGAAACTGGGCGCTCGTTTGAATAGTAATACGTCTGCGCTCTGCGATTTAGTTGAACTTTGAGCCGATGTTCGACGTTCAGGGCGTATCGTCTTACCGATTTTAGGAGGAAGCCATGCAGCGTCGCGAATTCATCACCGTCGTCGGAACCGCCGCGGCGGTCGCCGCCGCTTCGCCGGCCTTTGCGCAAGCCGGCGGCGAAGAACCCATGATGCATCCGCCGAAATTCAAAAGCCTCCAAGAGGCGGCGGGCCATTGCGTCTCGACCGGCGAGGACTGCCTGAGGCATTGTTTCGGCATGCTCAGCATGAAGGACACGAGCATGGCGAGCTGCACGGATGCGGCCTATCAGGTCATCGCCGGCTGCGGCGCGCTGCAGACGCTCGCGGCCGTTAATTCTCCCCACACCGGGCATTTCGCCAAAGTGGTGGAAATGCTCTGCAACGACTGCGCGAAGGAATGTGACAAATTCCCTCATATCGCCGAATGCAAGGCTTGCGGCGACTCCTGCAAGAAATGCGCGGAAGAGTGCCGCAAGGCCTCAGCCTGAAGAAATAGGCCGGCGGCTCGGGCGGCGTCCGCCGTCGCCGAATCATTTTGGCGCCGGCCGAATGCGCCGGACCCCCGGCGCCGTCTTCCTTTAGAGGGGCCGCCTTCATTTAGGAAGGCATGGCGCCGGCCGCAGGAGCGAAGACAGGCGAGGGCGGCTTGCGCCCGCGCCGAGGCCCGGCCCATAATGGGCTCATGAAATCCTCGCGCTCCTTTTCCTGCCCTCCGACGCCGCGCGGCGCGGCGCGCCTCCTCTCCCCTGCTTGGACATGAGCGCGACGATCGCGCCTTTCGGCGCTTGGATC
>CAWESJ010000277.1:0-3120 GCA_963811015.1 uncultured Alphaproteobacteria bacterium
GATTAATCGCCAGGGCAGGCTTTTGACCTTTGGTCAGGGTTTGTCTACCCTGCCGCACATGCGCAGACGGCTCAATTTTTTGGCGGGGCTGGCCGGTTTGATCGTCCTCGGCATGGGCGACATTCGTCCGGCCGCGGCTGGCGACGCGCGGAATTTTCCGGGACTTCCCGGCCGTCTGCCGGACGGCTGGCGCGAACTTGGCGAGGACGCGGCGCCGGTCTCGCCTCCGCGGCGCGGCTTTAATTTCGGCCTCGACGGTTTTCGAACCCCGCCCGAGCGCGCGCCGCCGCAACATCAACTCGACGGCGCTGAGCGGCAAGACGCGCCGGATGGCTCGGCGACGGCCCTCGATCGCGCGAAGCAGGCGTTGGCGGCGCGCGCCGAGAAATCCAAAGCCGCCCGCGCCGAAAATTTGAAAAAAGCCCTAGTCCCGCAAGAGCCGCCCGAGGCCAAGCGCCGGCGGCTTCTCGATGGTCTCTTCACGCGCCTGCAAGCCGCCTCCGATCCTGACGAGGCGCAGCGCGCGGCTGGCGCCATCGAGCGCGTTTGGCTGCAATCAAGGTCCGAGGCCGCCGAACTGCTCATGCAGCGCGCCATAAGCGCGATCCAGACCCAGCACTATCCGATCGCGCTTTCGCTTCTCGACAAGGTGCTCGTCCTGGAGCCGGAATGGGCCGAGGCCTGGAACCAGCGCGCGACCGCGCGTTTTCTCGCCGACGACGAGGATGGCGCGATGGCGGATATCGATCAGGCGCTCAAGCGGGAGCCGCGCCATTTCGGCGCGCTGGCCGGAATGGGCATGATCCTGGACCGCGCCGGCCTCGCGGAAAGGGCTCTCGAGATTTTCGACAAGGCGCTCGAAATCTACCCTCTGCAGCCGGATCTTCAAAAGACGGCGGAAAAGTTGCGGCTCCAAATCCAAGGGCGCGACATTTAGAGCATGTTCCGAAAAAGTTGGCCGACTTTTTCGATATTAGACATCGGATATATCCGATGTCTCATGAGAACATGCTCCAACTTAGTGATCTGGAGCGAGTTCTTATCGATTGGATGAGTCCATCCAATCGGAACGCGCTCTAGAGCTCTTCCCGATCAGGCGCTACTGATAATAGGGCCAAGCCGACGCCGGCGGCTGGCGAAACACCGGGTTGGTGATCTGCAAGGCCCTGGCCGCGACCGGCGCATGGCGAAACGGCGCATAGGCGAACGCCCCATGCGGCTGGCCGCGCTCGGCGGCGTAAGCATAGCTGGCGTCGCTGCGATGGCGGTAATGCGCATAATCCGACGCATGGCTCCGCCTGTGCGCCCTTGCGTAGAGTTCCGCGCGGCGGCGCGCCGGTGATGCTGATGGAGCCGCCTTCCGACTGAACCATGCTGTAGAGGCGCGCGGCGTTGCCCGGCGCGAGACGAACGCAGCCATGCGAGACGGGGCTGCCGAGTTGCGCCGTCGAATAGGTGCCGTGGATCGCATAGCCGCCCCTGAAGAAGATCGAATAGGGCATGGGCGACATGTGATATTTGTGCGAATAGTGCATTCGCTGCAGGCCGATGGGCCGGTAATGACCGCGCGGCGTGGAATAGCCCGAGCGCGCGGTTGAGACGCGCCAGTCATAGCTGCCGCCGGCGCCGCGCACATGCATGGTCTGCGTGCTCAAATTAATGTCGATGACCACCGTCGCATGGGCCGCCGCCCCGCTGAAAAAGCTTAAGAAAAGCGCGCAAGCGCCGCTCGCGATCCGCATGGTTTACTCCCCCTTGCAATAATGCCAATGGCGGCGAACCGCGCTGCTTGCTCAGGGCCCCGCGAAGCCCAACTTGCCTCGGAGACTCCACAGACTGCGTCGCCCCTGGCGCCTTTCTCGATCCTCCGCCGGTTCAGGGAGAAAGATCCAAGATCTGAAATCCTGTCGTCGGCCGCACCGCGCGGCCGCTAATCAAGATGGCGTCAACAACCGCCATGATGGTTTGATTCTAAAATGCCCGTGCATATCGCTAAGTTTCGCTAAAATTGACCGACGCCCTTTATCCGACTTGCAAAAGTCCAGAAAAGTTTTTGTTAAGGTTAATTTCCGCTTACCTCCTGGGCTGTAAATTCCATCGACGCTGGAACTCATTTTAATTTTGCAATTTGCATTGACGCGGCTTTGGTCGGCGCGCGCGGCGATCCAATTCCGGGTCTCGATCCTTGGGCGCAGGTCGATCCCCCGCCGGAGCTGAGGCAAACCTGCCGCTGCGAGCCGGACGCGCTTCCGCCTCCGTCGGATCTGATCTAGAGATGAGCCGGCGTCGATCTCCTTGGGAGCATTTGGTTTTTCTCCAACTCGCTCGCTATGGCGAAGTTCCGCTAGAGCGCGTCCCGATCGGATGGACTCATCTGATTGAAAAGGGATCGCTCAAATTCAATAAGTTGGAACATGCTCCAAGCGCGTCCCGACCGGACCTGATCCATTGGCCGCGCCCACGCAGACAAATAGATCCAAAGAGGTTGGAATGACCATTTTGCGGGGCGCGCTGGGGCTTTTCGCGCTGCTTCTTCTGGCCTGGGCGCTTAGCGAGGACCGTCGGCGGCCGGGTCTGCGAATCGTTTTCGGCGGGCTCGCGCTGCAGATCTGCCTGGCTCTGCTGCTTCTCAAATTTCCCCCGGCGTCGACGGTCTTCTTCTCGCTCAATCGCGCTGTCGCGGCGCTGCAGAACGCAACCGACGCCGGAACCGCTTTCGTGTTCGGCTATCTCGGCGGCGGCCCGCTTCCCTTCGAGGCGACGCGGCCCGAGGCGAGCTTCATCCTTGGATTTCGCGCCTTTCCGCTGGTTCTCGTGATCAGCTCGCTCGCCTCGCTGCTAATTTATCTTGGGATCCTGCAGAAGATTGTCGGCGGCCTCGCCTGGGCGCTCAGGCATACGCTTGGAATTGGCGGCGCGCTGGGCCTTGGCGCATCCGTGCATATATTCGTCGGCATGATCGAGGCGCCTTTGCTGGTGCGCCCCTATCTGAAATCCATGGCGCGCGGCGAGCTCTTCGCCTTGATGAGCTGCGGCATGGCCGGGATCGCCGGCACGGTGATGGTGATCTATGCGAGCCTGCTCGGACCGATGATCCCCGACGCGCTCGGCAATATCTTC
>CAWESJ010000278.1:0-5980 GCA_963811015.1 uncultured Alphaproteobacteria bacterium
AAAAAAAAAAAAAAAAAAAAAAAAAAAAAAAAAAAAAAAAAAAAAAAAAAAAAAAAAAAAAAAAAAAAAAAAAAAAAAAAAAAAAAAAAAAAAAAAAAAAAAAAAAAAAAAAAAAAAAAAAAAAAAAAAAAAAAAAAAAAAAAAAAAAAAAAAAAAAAAAAAAAAAAAAAAAAAAAAAAAAAAAAAAAAAAAAAAAAAAAAAAAAAAAAAAAAAAAAAAAAAAAAAAAAAAAAAAAAAAAAAAAAAAAAAAAAAAAAAAAAAAAAAAAAAAAAAAAAAAAAAAAAAAAAAAAAAAAAAAAAAAAAAAAAAAACTCCAGGCTGTCACCGCTTGGCGGCTCATTCCGGCTGGAACCGGCGCGGCCATGGCGAAGCTGCGCCGCGTCGCGACCCTGCGGGACGAGCTCATATTGGCGCAAAAAGCCGGCGCGTCGAAATCCGCCGGGCCTGAGCCCACGCCCCTGCTCGAGCAGCCGCGCATCACCGTCGAAGAATAGGGCGGCGCGTTTTCTTGCCCTGTAGAAAAGCCTCGGGACCGCAATGTCCCGAGGCTTTTTTTAACGTTCGCCGAGCGGGGAGCCGCAGCCGATCCCTATGTCGTATTTTATGGGTTGCGGCGCGAGAAGGACACCGCATAGGCGCCGTCGCGCACGCCGATCAAAGGATCGTCCGACGGCTCAATTCCGTCGATCAGCCGGCCGGGCAGGAACAACAGCTGCTTCTGCGCTTCAAGGCTGTCGGGCGCGACCCGGTCGATCGTCAGCACGCCGAGCTCCACGATCTTGTCGCTTTCCGGCCAAGGCTCCGAGGCGTCCTTGGTCTGATCCGAGGGCGAGGCGAGCTGCGCCTTCAAATGGAACGTCGCTGGTCCTTGTGCGAGACGCGCGGCCAATTCGTCCGCGAGGAAATCCGGCGGTCTCTTGGCCGCTTCCGCCGCGTCGAGATGAACGAGCTTCTCGGGAGCGGCGATATAGCGGACGGCCTGCCTTTCGCCTTTCTTGTTGACCAGCACAAAGGCGTTGATCCCATAATATTGCTCGTCGGCGAAACTGTCCGGGGTTTGCGTCGTCGCCTGGGCGCGCGCGGCGTTTGGGTGGCTTGCGAGGAATGCGTCGAGTTTGGTCGGCTTCGGCGCGTCGGGCGGGCTGTCGGCCGCAGCCAGTAGCATGTCGCGGAATTCGGCGCCGGTGGCGACCGGAAAGAATTTCAGCGAATTGATCACGATGTCGGTCTCATCGCCGTCCGGCAGATGAAACTTGATCGCGAGCCCATGCGGATTGGCCGAGGGCGAGCCGTCGGGCAGTTTGGGAAGGCCCGTGGCGTCGGAGAAACGCACCGTCACGGGAATCGCGGGGCCGTTAAAAAGAGCCGCCTTGCTCAGCGCCGCGGCGCCCGGAGCGGGCTTGAAGCTCCCTTCGGCAACGACGCCCTTGGCGTGATTGGCGCGAAATCCTGCATGAACGCCGAAGAGCTTGTTCAGCGCGTCGACAATCTGCGTCTCGACCGCGGCGTCCTGTGCGGCGACGGACAGCGGGGACGCGATCAGAAGCGCGGCGGCTGCGGCGTTGAGCTTGAATGGAGCCATTGCAAATCTCCAATGCCCTATTTGCGGCGGTCGCCCCCGATCGGGCGGATTTGTCCGATCAAAAGGGAAGCGCCCAGATTGAAAGAGTTGGAGCATGTTCTCATGACATAAAATCGATCGAGCGCTTCGGAGCCTGCCCCGCCGGCCGCCGATGCGCCTGTCGACTTTAAATATGTCGCGACCCGCGCCGCGCGTCCAGATGTTCCGCGCCGACGGCGTTGGAGACGGGTCTTCCCCGGACGGCTCAAACCTTGCTCTTCACGCTGCGCGCGTTGACGGGGCGGCTCGCCGAGGTCTAATCCCTCGCGCAAGAGCGCGTCCCGGCGCGCCAGCCAATAGGATAGGGGCCCGGATGCGGCCAAGCGCTGGAAGCTGGAGCCTGTCCTCGTCTAATCAGCTCTTGCTTGGACATGCTTGTGGAGGAATGATGAGCGATCCGGAAATATCCTGCGAGACAGAGGGTCGCTGCGGCGTCATCACGCTCAATCGGCCGAAGGCGCTCAATGCGCTGACCTTGCATATGGTGCGCGAGATGGCGCAGGCGCTCGACCGTTGGGAGGGCGATCCGGCGATCCAATGCGTCCTCGTCAAGGCGGCCGAAGGCAAGGCCTTTTGCGCCGGCGCCGATATTAGAATCCTGCATGATTTGGGCAAGGCGCAGCGCTATTCGGAACAGCTCGATTTCTGGCGCGAGGAATATAGCCTCAATCGCCGCATCAGACTCTATCCAAAGCCCTATGTCTCGCTCATCGATGGACTCGTCATGGGCGGCGGCGCCGGCGTCTCCGCGCATGGCTCGCATGTGGTCGCCGGCGACAATTTCAGCTTCGCCATGCCGGAGGTCGGCATAGGCTTTTTCCCCGACGTCGGGGCGACATTCTTTCTGCCGCGCCTGCCCGGCAAGACCGGGACCTATCTCGCCTTGACCGGGGCGCGCATGAGCTGCGGCGATGCGGTCGCCTTCGGACTGGCCGCCGCCTATGCGCCGTCCTCGAGGCACGCGGCGCTGGCGCGGCGCCTGGTCGAGGGCGAGGAGGTCGCGGCGGCGATCGCGGCGGAAACCGCGCCGCCTCCGGCCTCAGCGCTCGCGGGCCAAAGGCATTTCATCGACGGCTGTTTCGCGGCGCCGACGCTTGCGGCCATTCTGGAGGAGATCGACGACGCAGGCTATGGCGGGTCGGAATTCGCGCTCGCCGCATATGACACGATCCGTGCGAAATCGCCGACCAGTCTCGCGATCGCGCTGCGGCAAATGCAGATCGGCGGGAGCCTCGATATTGACGAGGCGATGCGCATCGAGTTTCGGATTGTTTCGCGCATCGCCAAGGGCCAGGATTTCTACGAAGGCGTCCGCGCGCTTCTCATCGACAAGGACAATCGCCCGGCTTGGCGCCCGGCCGACGTCGAATTGATCAAGCCGGCCGATATCGATCCCTATTTCGCGCCTCTGAGCGAGGGCGAGCTCGCGTTTCCCGCCGAAGTCCATGCGCCATGAAGCTTCTGCCCGGGTCCGACAAAAAACCGGAGCAGGCCGATTCCGGGGCGGCCATTCGTCTCGGCGAACCTGCGCGCGGCGGCGGGGACGCGCCTTGGAACCTGTCATGGGAGCTGACTTTCGTCATTTTCATGCGTCTGCTCGCGGTGATTTGGGTCGCCCAGGGGCTCTTGCAGTGGAGCGCCGTCGTCCTCCCGCAAGACTCGCTGTTTGATTCGGCCGCGCCGATCTGGGGCGGGGCGGTGATTTTCTTCGCGGTCCTCGATCTTGTGGCAGCCGTTGGATTATGGCTTGCGGCCTCGTGGGGCGGCGTGCTTTGGGTCTTCGCCGCGCTCACCCAAATTCTCGTCGCGCTCGCGGTCCCGAACTTTTTCAATCCGATCTGGATAAGCGCGAACATCGTCTTGATCGTCGCCTATTTCGGGCTAAGCTGGGTCGCGGGTCGATCGAGCCCGCCCTTCGCCGGAGCCAAGCGGCGGCGAAGGTGATATGCGGCGGCGCGCCCGGGCTTGACTTCGCCGCCGGCCGGTTCAAAGCGCGCGCTTTACAGGCTTCTTTCGAGCGATGATGCTCAGGTTCAAGAGCATGTTCCGAAGAAATTGCACGACTTTTTCGACATTAAGACATCGGATATATCCGATGTCTCATAAGAACATGCTCCAATTCTTTGAAGTTGAGCGATTTCCTATCAACCGAATGAGTTCATTCGGTCGGAAAATGCTCTAGCGCCGCCCGAGGGCCGCAGCGCGAAGATCCGGCGCGCCGATCGCGCGCCGCCAAGTCACGTTCGCGTCATGAAAAACGAAGAAATTCCGGCGATCTTCCAATGAGGAGGCCATATTGAGTGCACCCGCCGAAGGGCAAAAGCCCGCTGGATCGAAACGCGCGACCGAGACGGCGCGCGCCGCGAAGCAAAATCCCGCGGGCGAAATTGCGCCGGCCTCCGGCGCTGCTTCTGATCCTGGCGGCGCGGCGGATCTGAAGGTCGCGCACAACGGCGAGGATGCGTCCGGCTTGGGCGGCGGCGACGTCGGCGGGATCGAGGGGCCAAATGGCGAGCTGGCCCATTCGCTGAACCGTTTCGTAAATCGCGAACTCTCCTGGCTCGAATTCAATTGGCGCGTCATGCAGGAGGCGTCCAACCGCAATCATCCGCTTCTCGAGCAATTGCGTTTCCTGTCAATCTCGGCCGCCAACCTCGACGAATTTTTCATGGTGCGGGTCGCGGGCCTTCGCGGCCAGCTTCGGGCCGGGCTCACGAGTCCGTCCGAGGATGGGCTCACGCCGGGCGAGCAGCTCGCCAAAATTCGCGAGCGCGTGAGCCTTTTGGCGGTGGAGCAACAGCGACGCTGGCGCGAGCTGCGCAAGGAGCTCGACGAGGTTGGGATAACGATCCTCGATCCGTCCGACCTCGCGAAGTCAGAAATAGCTTGGCTCGAGCAATATTTTCTGGCGCATGTCTTTCCGGTGCTGACGCCGCTCGCGATCGATCCCGCGCATCCGTTTCCCTTCATTCCCAATTTCGGCTTCACCATCGCGCTGGAATTGATCGAGCCCAGCGGCAACAAAAACTCCAAGGCGCTCATTCGCCTGCCGGCCAAGATCGAGCGCTTCATCAGGCTCCCGGACGGAGCCGGCGAAAAACGCCTGCGCTTCGTCGCGCTCGAAACCTTGATCGGCATGTTCACCCAGAGCCTTTTCCCGGGCTATCACGTGCGCGGGCTCGGCCTGTTCAGGATCATTCGCGACAGCGATCTCGAAGTCGAGGAGGAGGCGGAGGATCTCGTCCTCCTGTTCGAGACCGCCTTGAAGCGCCGCCGGCTCGGATCGGTCATCCGGCTCGAGTTCGACAGCCTCATGCCCGAGGAGCTGCGCGCCTTCGTCGCCGAGGAGCTCGACGTCGTGGCGGAGGAAATCTTCATCCTCGACGGAATGCTCGCCTTGAACGAGCTCTCCGAACTTGTGAGCCTCGACCGGCCGGAGCTCAAGTTCAAGCCCTATAATCCGCGCTTTCCCGAACGCCTGCGCGACAATGGCGGGGATTGTTTTCTGACCGTCAAGCAAAAGGATCTCGTCGTTCACCATCCTTACGAAGTCCTTTGACGTCGTGGTGCAGTTCCTCAATCAGGCGGCCGCGGATCAAAACGTCGTCGCGATCAAGCAGACGCTCTACCGAACCTCATCCGACAGCCCGATCGTCCGCGCCCTGATCGAGGCGGCGGAAGCCGGCAAGTCGGTGACCGCTCTCGTCGAGCTCAAGGCGCGTTTCGACGAGGACGCCAACATACGCTGGGCGCGCGACCTCGAGCGCGCCGGCGTGCAGGTGGTCTTCGGCTTCATCGAATTGAAGACCCACGCCAAATTGTCCATGGTCGTGCGCAAGGAAGGCGGCGCCTTGGTCACCTATTGCCATGTGGGCACCGGGAATTATCATCCGGTGACGGCGAAGATCTACACCGACATTTCCTTCTTCACCGCCGATGCGGCGATCGGCCGCGACGTCTCGCGAATTTTCAATTTCATCACCGGCTACGCCAAGCCGGCGGGCCTCGAGCGCATGGCGGTTTCGCCGATGTCGCTGAAGGCGCGCCTGCTCGATCATGTCGCGCAGGAAATCGCCTTCGCCAAAGCCGGCAAGCCGGGGTCGATCTGGGCGAAATGCAACTCCTTGGTCGATCCGGAAATCATCGACGCCTTCTACGCGGCGAGCCAGGCCGGGGTAGTCATCGACCTCATCGTTCGCGGAATTTGCTGCCTGCGCCCCGGCCTGTCTTTCTTCTTTGGCTGGGAGTGGGGGGGCTGAAGGAACGCACAGCGTACTGCGCAGATGTTCCAGGTTCTCGCGTACAACCTCGGGGCCCTGCTTTGCCTTCGCCACAGGTAAAAGAGCTTGCAGCACAGA
>CAWESJ010000279.1:0-4122 GCA_963811015.1 uncultured Alphaproteobacteria bacterium
TCGGAGCCGGCGATCAAGATCCGCAAGGCGGCGCATGCGGCCTTGATCAAGATCGAGGAAGATATCGAGCGGCTGCGCTTCAACCGCGCCGTCGCTCAGGCGCATGATCTAGCAAACAAGCTCGCGGCGGCGGTGGGCGCGATCGAAAGCGAGGACGTCGCCGCGGACATGCGCGGCGCGTTCCGCGAGGCGGCGGAATTCCTCGTCCTCGCCTTTGCGCCGATGATGCCGCATCTCGCCGAGGAATGCTGGGCGCGGCTCGGCCATGCGAGCCTTGTCGCCGAGGCGCCTTGGCCCATCGCCGATAAAGCTCTCGTCGTCGAGGACGAGATCGCCTTGCCGGTGCAGGTCAATGGCAAGAAGCGCGGCGACCTCCTTATCGCCCGCGACGCCGAAAGCGGGGCGATCGAGGCGGCGGCGCTCGCGCTCGAAGGGGTTCAGCGCGCGCTCGAGGGCCGCGCCGTCAAGAAGATCATCATCGTTCCGCAAAGGATCGTGAATGTCGTCGCCTGATCGGACCTTTGACGGCCGCAGCGCTCGCGGCCGCAGCCTGGCCGGCCGGCTCGTGGCTGTTGTCGCTGGCCTCGCTTTGTCCGGCTGCTTCCAGCCGCTTTATGGGCCGTTCAGCGCCGGCGGCGACGTCGCCTCCGAAATGCAGGCGGTCGCGGTCGATCCCATTCCCGACCGGCTCGGGCATTATCTCGGCAATGAGCTGATCTTCGCCCTCAACGGCACGGGGTCGCATGTTCCGCCGAAATACCGGCTCAGCATCAGCGTGCGGGAGAACGCCCAGACTCCCCTGATCGACACGGTGACCGGCTACCCGAGCGCTGCCACCATTGTCGTGACGGCGGAATATAAGCTCACGCCCGTCGGCGGCGGCGACCCGATTCTGAAAGGGACGGCGACGACCTTCGCCACCTATGACCGGACGAGCCAGAGATTCGCCAATCTGCGCGCCTCGCGGGACGCCGAGATTCGCGACGCCAAAACGCTCGCCGACCAGATCCGCACGCAAATCGCCGCCGCCCTCGCCGCGCGGGGCTAGAACGCGGGATCGCCGTTGCGCTTTGGGCCGAAGCGCGCGCCAAAATATTATTTAGCATGGAGCCTACTATATCTTAGAATTTGACTGAAACGGAGACGGCGAATGACGGTCATGCAAACGGAAGTTTTCGAGGCTTTCCGCGCCATCGACATTCCAGAAGACAAAGCCCTGAAGGCCGCGGCCGCTCTCAGCAAGCGCGACGACGATGTCGCGTCGCTCAAGACCGACACCGCGATCCTCAAATGGATGATGGGCTTTGTCCTCGCCTTTCAGGCTGGGATTTTCGCGAAGCTGTTCATGCACTGACAGTGACGGTCCAACTGCGCCTACGCGGCGGCCGAATTTGAGCCCCCGCGCGGCGAAACCGCTCAAGCAGATTTCCTGAGGGGGCGGCGAACCATGGTCGCGGTCAAATCCCACGAGGCCGACCGTTTTCTCGCCCGGCCGCCGGCGCATGTCTTCCTCTACCTTGTTTTTGGCCCCGACGCCGGGCTCGTCGCCGAGCGGCGACAGGCGATCATCCGCCGCGCCGTCGAGGATCCAAAGGATCCGTTCCAGCTCGTCCGCATCGAGGGGGACGAGCTCGCCGCCGATCCGCTCCGGCTCGCCGACGAGGCCAATACGATTCCGCTCTTTGGCGGCAGGCGGGCGATCTCGATCGCGGCGCAGGGCAAAGCCTTCCTCGCCGCGCTCGAGGCTGTCGTCGCCGCGCCGCCCCGCGATTGCGCGATCGTGATCGAAGCCGGCGCCTTGAAAAAAGACGCGCCGCTCCGCAGGCTATGCGAACGCGAGAAAAACGCCGCCGCGATTGAATGCTATCCCGACGCGGCCAAGGAGATCGGCCAGCTGATCGAGGCCGAGGCGGCGGCGGCGGGCCTCTCGATCGCGCAGGACGCCAAGGATCTGCTGCTCTCCCTGCTCGGCCAGGATCGCGCCTCGACGCGCGCGGAGCTCGCCAAGCTCGCGCTCTACGCCCATGGCGATGGCGAGATCGGGCCGGATCATGTGGCGGCGATCGTTTCCGACGCCTCCAGCCTCGCGCTCGATCATGCCGTCAACGGCGCCTTCGAGGGCGATTTCGCCGCTCTGGAGGCGGGCGCGCGGCGTATTTTCATCGAAGGCGGCGACTATAATCAGCTGCTCGGCGCATCGCTCCGCCATGCCTTTGCGCTTCACCGCGCCCGCCTCGACATCGAGCTTGGCGGCGTCGCGGGCGACGCGCGCGGAGCCCCGTCCGCCGGGGCGTGGCGCTCGGGCGCGTTCGATCGCCATTTGCGCGGCTGGACGTCGGCGCGGCTCGCGCGGGCGATCGAAATTCTCGCCGAGGCGCTCGGCCGGGCGCGGCGCGAGCCCAAGCTCGCCGAGGCCCTCGCCATGCGGGCGCTATGGACGCTCGCCGGCGCCGCGCGGAGCAAGAGCCCGGCGCGTTGACCAGCCGCCGCCGCGCCGCATTCGGCGCAGTCAGGGTTGCGCTGCAAAAAGCTCTATGTTAGGGACCGCACGCCTTCGGGGTGAGGCCGCTCTCGCTTGCGTCCTTCTCCGTTTTCAGCTTCAGTCCGCCCGCAGGGGCTTTTGCGCAATCGCTCGCGAAAAAGGGCGTCCATGGCGCGTGCGGACGCTAGGGACTTTGGGGACCGGTCTTGGCGAAACAAGAAACGCTCGTTTCCGGAATGGCGGGACGCTACGCCGAGGCGCTTTTCGCGCTGGCGCAGGAGACGGGAACGACCGATGACGTCGCCGCCGATCTCGCGACATTCGCCGGCCTGATCGCTTCGAGCGAGGATTTGCGCCGGTTCGTCAAGAGCCCGGTCTTTTCCGCCGAAGAGCAGGTGAAGGCGCTCGGCGCCATTCTCGCCAAGGCGGAGATCAAAGGCGCCGCCGCCAATTTTCTCAAACTGGTCGCGACCAAGCGCCGGCTCTTCGCGGTCGCGGATATGATCCGCGACTTCAACATATTGAACGATCACGCCAAGGGCCTCGCCCGCGCCTCCGTCACCGTCGCCGAGCCGCTCAAGGAAGAGCATGTCGAGGCGCTGAAAACGGCGCTCGCCGGGATCGCCGGCGGCAAGAGCGTCGAAATCGCCGTCAAGGTCGATCCGAGCATTATCGGCGGCCTCATCGTTCAGCTCGGCTCGCGCATGGTCGACGGCTCGCTCAAGACAAAACTCAATTCGATCCGCACACGCATGAAAGAGGTCGGCTGATGGATATCCGCGCCGCAGAAATTTCCGCAATCCTCAAGAACGAGATCGCCAATTTCGGCAATGAAGCCGCGGTCACCGAGGTCGGCCAGGTTCTTTCGGTCGGCGACGGCATCGCCCGCGTCTACGGCCTCGACAATGTGCAGGCCGGCGAGATGGTCGAGTTCGAGAGCGGCGTTCGCGGCATGGCCCTGAACCTCGAAACCGATAATGTCGGCATCGTCATTTTCGGAACCGATCGCGACATCAAGGAAGGCCAGACGGTCAAGCGCACCGGCGCGATCGTCGACGTTCCCGTCGGCAAGGAATTGCTCGGCCGCGTCGTCGACGCGCTCGGCAATCCGATTGACGGCAAGGGGCCGATCAACGCCTTGCTGCGCGCGCGGGTGGACGTCAAGGCCCCGGGAATCATTCCGCGCAAGTCGGTGCATGAGCCGATGTCGACCGGCCTCAAGGCGATCGACGCGCTGATCCCGATCGGCCGCGGCCAGCGCGAGCTCATTATCGGCGACCGCCAGACCGGCAAGACCGCCGTCGCGCTCGACGCGATCCTCAATCAGAAGCCGCTGAACCAGGGTACGGACGAATTCGCCAAGCTCTATTGCGTCTATGTCGCGGTCGGCCAGAAGCGCTCGACCGTCGCCCAATTCGTGAAAGTGCTGGAAGAGCAGGGCGCCCTTCAATATTCGATCGTCGTCGCGGCGACCGCGTCCGATCCCGCGCCGATGCAGTTCCTGGCGCCTTTCGCCGGCTGCGCCATGGGCGAATATTTCCGCGACAACGCGCTTCATGCGCTGATCGTCTATGACGATCTCTCCAAGCAGGCGGTCGCCTATCGCCAGATGTCGCTTTTGCTGCGCCGCCCGCCCGGGC
>CAWESJ010000280.1:0-5311 GCA_963811015.1 uncultured Alphaproteobacteria bacterium
GATGTAGTGATGTGGCTGGCCGATTCCATCACGATAAACTTGCCGTCGCGGGTGCGCCCCGCGCCCAGGTTGAAGCGCTCGTCGTCGTCCTGATAGACCAAGACCGCTTCAGCAAGCCGCCCTGCTTGACCGCGCCAAAGCTGGTACTGGCGCTTCTGCTCCTCGTCCTCCACGGTGTAGAAGAGCGTCCGGTTGTCAGCGGCCCAGACCACCGAGCCCACGCGCTCCACTTAGCAGTATGTACTGGTTAAAGCGTAGACATAAACATGGCCACGTGTTGCGGAAGATGAGCGGCTTTTTCGAGCGCCAGGAATGCGGATATTGGTGCTTCAATTTTCCGCGCGCGACGAGATTGCGGGCTTCGATCAGCGCCTTGATGACCGCCTCATTGGCGTCGCCCTTATTGCCTTTGTCGTCGATGACGCGGCGGCCCTCGAAGCCCGGCGCCTCCTTGGTGAGGAAGCCGTCGGCGTCGACCGTGTAGGGTATGCGCGTGTCGATGTTGCGCTCGGCGAGCCAGCGGCCATGCGCCATCCAGATGTCGAAGTCGTCGCGGCCATGGCTTGGAGCTGTATGGACGAAGCCTGTACCCGTGTCGTCAGTGACATGATCACCGTCGAAAAGAGGAATTGGAAACTCATAGCCGGGGACCGCACCGGCAAGTGGGTGCGCGCAGGTGAGATCCGCAAGCTCGACTGCGGTTACATCCCGCGTGCGCTCGAAGGTTTCGACCTTCGCCGCCTTGAACATGGCCTCGGCGAGACTATCGGCAAGCACATAGGTAGCGCCGATCTTGGCCCAATTATTTTCCGGCGCGCCCGTAACGCGATAAAGCCCATAGGCGATCTTATGCGAATAGGAAACCGCGCGATTCGCCGGAATCGTCCAAGGCGTCGTGGTCCAGATCACCACCGAGGCAGCAAGCAGTTCGTTCCGCCCGCTCGCGCCTTCGCAGCGAAGCGACGCCACAGGAAACGCTACATACACCGTGTCGCTCACATGGTCCTCATACTCCACCTCCGCCTCGGCGAGCGCGGTCTTCTCCACCACGCTCCACATCACCGGCTTGGAGCCGCGATACAATGTGCCGTTCGCGGCGAATTTCATGATCTCCTGAGCGATCCGCGCCTCGGCGGGATAGGTCATGGTGAGATAGGGATGATCCCAGTCGCCGGTCACGCCGAGGCGCTTGAACTCCTCCCGCTGCACCTCGACCCAATGCTCGGCGAAAGCGCGGCATTCGCGGCGGAACTCGTTGATCGGAACCGCGTCCTTGTTCTTGCCCTTGGCGCGATATTGCTCCTCGATCTTCCATTCGATCGGCAGGCCATGGCAGTCCCAGCCCGGCACATAGTTCGAATCCTTGCCGAGCATCTGCTGCGAGCGGGTGACGAGGTCCTTTAGGATCTTGTTCAGCGCATGGCCGATATGAATATTGCCATTGGCGTAGGGGGGCCCGTCGTGCAGGACGAATTTCGCCCTGCCCCGCCCCGCCTCGCGCAGCCGCTCATAAAGTCCGATCTCGCGCCAGCGCGCGAGAATCTCCGGGCTCTTTCTTCGGCAGCCCCGCCCGCATCGGAAAATCGGTTTGCGGCAGATAGAGGCTTTTCGAATAATCCGGGCCTTCGGCCTTTGCCGCGGCCCGCGTCTGTTCATTCATGAGTTCAATGGCCTGATCGAGAGCGGCTTGGCCGCGAGTGGCGCTTGAAAACACGTTCTATCGGAAAAATCACGCGAGAAGAACAGGCTCGCCAGCGCCGCCAACGCCGTCAGGCGCTACCGCAAGCCGGGCGCGGAGGGATCGCGCGGCTTGTAAGCGGCCCGCGTCGGCAATTTTTCGACCGCATCGCCAGCTTCTGCGCGGGCGAGGCGCAAGTCATAGATGGCTTGAAGGTTCAGCCAAAACTCCGGGCTCGCGCCAAACCAATGTCCAAGCCGAAGCGCCGTATCCGCGCTGACGCCGCGTTGCCCGTTCAAGATCGCGGTGACGCGATTGACCGGGACCTTGATTTGCCGGGCCAGTTCCGCCGCCGACATGCCGAGCTCGCGGAGTTCCTCGGCAAGCTGTTCGCCAGGATGGATCGCGCTGCGCGGCATTGATGGCCTCCTAATGGTAATCGACGATTTCGACATTGGCGGGACCGGGCGAGCCTGCCGGCCAGCTGAAGCATATCCGCCATTGGTCATTGATCCGGATGCTATATTGCCCCTCGCGATCGCCTTTGAGGGATTCCAGCCTATTGCCGTGAAGCGCCGCGAGATCGGCGAGATCTGTCGCTGCGTCGAGTTGATCGAGCCGCATCTCAGCCTGACGGGCGAAACCGGAAAACGCCCGAACATGATCGCCCTTGGCGAATTGCTCGGTTCGTTTGTCCCGATAGCTGACGATCATTGAAAAAATGAGCAGGGATTACTTATTACGTAAAGCATAACTGCAGGCCGTAATCAACCTCTGTCGCTATTTCACCAGCCTCGATAAACGAAGGCGCTCACCCCATTGCCCGCGCCGCCCGCCAAAGGAGCCATTGCCGGCGCCATTTCGGCAGTTCGATCACGGTCTTGAACGGATCGTAGCCGCGCGTCTCCATCCGGCGCAGATAGGGCTCGCAGAGGCTCAAGGGCAAAAAGCCGACGCGGTTCGCGTCCGGCAGGCCGGGCAATCGCGTCCAGAAGAGATCAAGATGGCGCCGGGCGAGGCCGCGCAGATCCGCGAGCGCGGCGAGCATCCCGGGCGAGCAGAGCCCGGCGGCGAGGTCGCCGCGCGCGACGCCATGCTTGCGCAGGATGTCGCGCGGAAGATAGGCCTGCCCGCGCGCGCTATGCCAAGGCAAGGCGCGCAAGAGGCCGGTCAGCGCATAGGCTATTCCGGCATGTTCGGCCGCGCCTAGCCAGTCGGCCGGCTCCTCCCGGTCCAAAATGAGCGGAACGAGGCGAAAAATGCTGGATGACGTCGCTTTGGCGTAGGTTTCGAGCTGATCGACGCTCTCCATCGCATCGTCGTAGAGATCGAAAAGCCTTGCGTCGATCAAATCGAGCAAGGCCTGTTTCGGCAGATCGAAGCGCGCCACCGTATCGAGCAGCGCCGCGGCGACGGGATTGGCCGAGGCCTCGGCGCTGTCCGCGCGCCTCAAGAGCGTCGCGCCACCATTGAAAGCGGATTTCGCCGAGCAAGGGCTCCGAGACGATTTCCCGCACGCGCGCGATCTCCAGGCTGAACGCATAAAGCGCGTGAATATGCGGCCGCTTCGCCTCGGGCGTAAAAAGGCTCGCGAGCCAGCGGTCCGGGTCGTCGCGGCGCAGAAGCGTCTCGCAATAGGCGTAGTCGGCGCTATGCGCGGCCGCGATCCGCTCCGGCGTCACGGCGCCGCCAAAAGCGCAGCGGCGACAAGACGCTTTTCGCCGAGCAGGATGGAATAGGTGCGCGCCGCCGCGCCCGTCGCCATGGGCTCCGCCTTAATGCCGGCCGCGCGCAGCCGTTGGCGAAGCTCGGGCGCGAGGGGAACGAGCGCGGTCCCGGTCCCGACCAGAAGATGCTCGATCGCGCCGGCAGGCTCCGCGAAGACCAGCGCGAGCGAGGCTGCGTCTATATCGTCCGGCGTCACGGCGCTCCAGGCGCTGAATTCCCGACGGAAGGGCGAGGATCGAGCCGCGATGCGACATGGCGCCGAAGCGAAACCCGCCCGCGCCATATCCCTCGATCGCATGGGCGCCGGGCAGAAAGCCGGCGTATTTTGGTTCGACCATGGTCGCTTCGTCTCTCGTGCGGCTCTCCCGGCCGCGCGCCGTCACGTCGAGCTTTTGGCGAGCTTGCCAGAGGGCTCGGCGCCGAGCCCACGGTGTCGCTGCGCAGCCCGAGATAGATCAGCATGGGCGAGCAGATGAAAACCGAGGAATAGGTCGCGACGAAAATGCCCCAGATCATTGCGATCGAGAAGGAGCGAATGACCTGCCCGCCGAAGACGACAAGCGAGAAAAGCGCGAGAAAAACGGTCGTCGCCGTCATGATCGTGCGCGGCAGGACGGCGTTGACCGAAACGTCGATCAATTGATCGGTCGGCATCCGGCGATATTTGCGCATCATTTCGCGAATGCGGTCGAGCACGACGACAGTCTCGTTCAGCGAATAGCCGACAATGGTGAGAATGGCGGCGATCGAGGTCGTGTTGAACTCAAGCCTGGTCAAGGCGAAAAAGCCGAC
This sequence comes from uncultured Alphaproteobacteria bacterium, assembly GCA_963811015.1. GTDB lineage: Bacteria > Pseudomonadota > Alphaproteobacteria > Rhizobiales > Beijerinckiaceae > Methylocapsa. Next base: position 4,199 of record CAWESJ010000280.1, read on the forward strand.
GGTCAAAAGCAGATCGTGCATGGTGGCGATAATCGCCCCGACGGCGAATTGCCATTCGAACCGGAACCAAAGGTAGCAAAGGACGGCGATGATCGAAATGACGACGCCGAGCGTGCCCGACTGCACGAGCTCGCCCGAGACGCGCGGCCCGACGACTTCCGTGCGGCGGATCTCGTAGCCGTCGCCGATCGCCGCCTTGACCCGGCCGACGGCGACCTCCTGGCCGGCGTCGCCTCCGGGCTGAAGGCCGAAGCGCAGGATCACGTCGGAGGGCGCGCCGAAGCCCTGCACCTCGACGTCGCCGACGCTCATACGCTCGGCGGTCGCGCGCAAGGCGGCGACGTCGGCCGTCCCGCTCTTGGCGCGCAGCTCGATGAGCGTGCCGCCGGAAAAGTCGATCCCGAAATTCATCCCGACGCTGAGAAACAGCACGACCGAGACAATCGAAAGCAGCGCCGAGAACGGATAGCTCACGCGGCGAAACCGCATGAAGGGGAATTTGGTGTTCTCGGGCGCAAGGCGCAGAAGCTTCATTGGCAAACACCTCATCGCCGCTCGCGCGCGGCGCGTCGCCATGGACCATAGTGCATTTGAGCGGCGGCGGAAATCTGTTTGCGAACGCCGCCCTTGCGCCCGCGCCGGCTTACGCCGAGCCCATGCGGGAGACGAGCGCCTTCCAATTCGTAACAGTCACCCGCTCCAGATAGATCTTCGTCTGATCGGGATCGAGAAACTCGATCAGGAAAACGCCGTCGACCCAGACTTCGACCAATTGAAAAAAGCCGTCGCCCCGATCGGCGGCGCGCGCCGGCCAACCTGCCCGCGCCGCGATTTCAACAATCTCCGCCGCCGGACGCTCAACGCCGATGGCCAAATGAGAATTCGCTCAAGCGCCGCGCCTCGCCGTCGCCAGGTTGATACTCGGCCTCGGCGACGCCGTAATTCAGTTGCCGGCCGCGCTTGATCACCTCGACAAAAGTCGCGCCATCGCTGGACCAGGCCATCCAAGCGTCCGCGCCGCCCGGAAAAAAAGGCAAAGCCTCGCCGTTCATGATCTCGGCGAGGACCAGCGCCGCTTTCCCAGGATCGTCGGAGGGGAGGGACGCATGCGCG
>CAWESJ010000281.1:0-4644 GCA_963811015.1 uncultured Alphaproteobacteria bacterium
TGACGTGCCGGCGCAGCTCGTCCCGGCGCCGGCGGCGCAATCATTCTGCCCCTTCAAGGCGACGCCATAGCATTTGTCCTTGGACGGCTGCTCCGCGGCGGGCCCGGCCGCGGCCGAGGTCGCGAGAAGCGCGAGGGCGGCGGCGAAGGCCCCGGCGAGAGAAGCGGCGGCGCGTTGCGTCTGGTCGGTCATGTCGAAATCCTTTTGCTTGCGGTAAGAAACGATCGTGAGGCGGGCGGCTCCGCGCGGTTTCCGCCGGCGTCGGCTCGCGCCCACACAGTCTTCTTCGCGGCGGCGAAGGCAGGCGTTACGTTTGGCGGCGCATGTTCCCAATCACAAAAAAATGCTATCGACGCGCGCAATCGGCCGTAACATGAAGGCCGCGTCGGCCGAATAGACAAGTGGGGCGCTTGTGCGCGGCGATGTTCGTGAAAAGGAATGGGCAATGTTGATGCGCGCCGCCAATGCGGGCGACGCCGTCTCCTACCGCAAGTTGCTCGGGGCCCTGACGCCCGTGTTGCGCGCGGCGGCGCGGCGTGGGCTCTCCCGCGCCGGAATGGCCGAGACGGACGCCGAGGATGTCGTTCAGGAGACCCTTCTCGCCATTCATCTCAAACGCCAGACCTGGGATGACAGCGCGCCGTTCAACCCTTGGCTTTGGGCCATCGCGCGGCGCAAGGTCATCGATGCGCTGCGCCGGCGCGGGCGCCGCATCAACCTTCCGATCGAGGATTTCCTCGATGTTTTGCAGGAGGGCGAGGCCGAGCCGAGCCTGATCGTCGCCGATGTCGACCGCAATCTTGAAGGCCTGTCGGCCGGGCAGCGCAATGTCGTGCGGCTGATTGCCGTCGATGGCGCTTCCGTCGATGAGGCGGCCGCGCGCCTGTCGATGACCAAAGGGGCCGTCCGGGTCGCGCTGCATCGCGGCCTCGCCGCGCTTGCCGTCAAATTCAGAAAGGCCGACGCGTGAAGACCGGCGATCTTATCCACGCCCTTGGCGCGGACGCCGAGTTTCGTCCGGTTCCGCCAAGGCGGGCTTTGGGGCTCGCCTTGATTCCCGGCGTCGCCGCCGCTTTGGCGCTTTATTTCGCGACGCTCGGGCTCAGGCCGCATCTCCTCGCCCAGCTTGGCGAAAATCCGCGCCTTTGGTTCAAGCTTTGCCTGACGCTTCTGCTGGCCTGGCTCTCTGGCCGGCTCGCCCTGCGCCTCGTGCGCCCCGGCGCGGATGCGCGCGCCGCCGCCGCTCTGGTCGAGATCGCCCCGGCGCTTCTCGCCGCCGCCATTCTGGCCGAGCTCGCCCTGGTTCCCGCCGGCGAATGGAGCCAAAGGCTCGTCGGCTCCAACGCCGTCCACTGCCTGATGAGCATTCCCTTTCTCGCAGCGGTCCCGCTGGTCGCGGCGTTAATGGCCTTGCGCCAAGGAGCGCCGGACAATCCGGCCCTGGCGGGCGCGGCGGCCGGGCTCTTTGCGGGCGCCATCGGCGCGGCGCTCTATGCGACGCATTGCCCGGACAATTCGCCGCTTTTCGTCGCCGTTTGGTACAGTCTGGCGATCGCCTTCGCCGCCGCCGTCGGCGCCCTGATCGGCGCGCGCCTTCTGCGCTGGTGAGCCCCGCCGTCGCCGCTATTCATTGACCCCGAGCGGAACCGCGACGGTTTCAGCGCGTTAGCCTCGGATCATGCGGCGGCGCAAGGCGCCGATCATCGGGATTGGAGATAGAATGTCGTTTCGGCGGGCGGCGTCCGTGCTGACCATCATCGCGATGCTTGCGTCGCTCGTTTCGGCGCTTGCCTCATTTGCCGCGGCGCCTGCGGAAGCTTCCGCAAGTTCGAAGCGCGCCAGGGCGCATCAGGTCCAACATGCGCAAGTTCACCACGGTCATGCTCATCGCGGCAATGTTTATCGCGCCAATATGCGAAGCGGCTATGGCCGCTACGCCGGCGCGGCCTACGGCTCGGGCCGGATTCGCGGCCGGGTGACGATGATGCGGCGTCCGTCCCGCTTCGCGCCGCTCGTCGGCGACAGGGCTGGCGGCTACGGCTTCTATCCCCTGCCTTTGGGGGTTCGGATCGCCGCCTGGCGCTATCGGCAGCGCCGCGCCTTTGAGGCGAGGAGGGACATTGGCATCGCCGTCGCCAGCACCGCCGTCTACAGCAATTGGGCGTTCCCCTACAACTATGGCGGCGTGGGCTTTGGCAATCATCATGGCGTGTTCAACCCAGTGGACGGCGTCGGCACGCCGTTCTTCGCCGGCTATTACGGCGACGGCGGCGGCGACGACGATGATCCGCCGCCATTCGTTGGTGCCTACGACCACTGATCGGCCGCGCCGATCCGGCCCCTAAGCGCGCGTTCAATCCATCAATGCGCCGCGCGCGCTTGCGCGTTACTAGCGGCGCAGGCCCTGCTCCAATAGCCCTTCCCAGCGCAGATCCTTGCGCAGGATCTTCCCCACATTCGATTTCGGCAGATCTTCGCGGAAGACAATGAATTTCGGCGTCTTATAGGCCGCGAGCTCGCCCCTGCAGAAGGCGCGTATGGATTCGGCGTCGAGCGTCGGATCGCGGCGCACGACAAAGGCCTTGACCGCCTCGCCCGTCGCCTCGTCGGGAACGCCGACGACCGCGCATTCCTTGACGCCACGAATCTTGGCCAGCACGGCTTCGACCTCATTTGGATAAACATTGAAGCCGGAGACGAGAATCATGTCCTTGCGCCGATCGACGATGGTGAAATAGCCTTCTTCATCCATGGTCGCGATGTCGCCGGTGAAGATCCAGCCGTCGCGAAGCGCGTTTTTCGTTTCCTCCGGCTGGCGCCAATAGCCGGCCATCACCTGCGGCCCGCGCGCGATCAACTCGCCGGGCTCGCCCACAGCGACCTCGCGTCCCTCATCGTCGACGCATTTCAATTCAGTCGAGGGCAGGGGAACGCCGATCGAGCCGGTCTTGACCCGATGAACCGGATTGAAGGTCAGGACCGGGGAAGCATTCGGTCAGGCCATAGCCCTCGACGACAGGCGTGCCCGTGACCTCGCGCCAGCGCGCCGCGACCGCGTCCTGCAAGGCCATGCCGCCGGCGACCGAAAGGCGGAGGCCGCGCGGCGGCTTCTCGCAAAACCAGGCTCTCGTGCAAAAGCCCGTTGAACAGGGTGTTCACTCCGGTGATGAAGGTGATCTCTTCTTTTTCGAAGACCCTGCGGAGATTGCTGAGCGGCCTCGGATTGGCGATCGCGACATTATGCGCGCCGCGAAAGAAGAAGCCCAAGAAATTCACCGTGAAGGCGAAGCAATGATAGAGCGGCAGGGCGGTCAGCACATGATCGCCTTCATTGATGTCGGACCCGGTGAAGCACAGGAATTGCGCCACATTCATGATGAGGTTGCGATGGGTCAGAATAGCGCCCTTGCTGACGCCCGTGGTTCCGCCCGTATATTGCAGGCAGGCTGGGGCGGAGGGCTCGAGCCCTTTGCGAATAGGCCGCGACATTGGCGCCCGATTTTATCTTCGCGGCGCCCGATCGCCAGGGCCTGCGCAGAAGCTGATGGCGGTGAAGCGCGGCCGTGGAATTTCGCTTGCTGACGATATTTCTGCACGAAGCCGATCAGATCAGCCGCGAATGCGCCGGAAAAAGGCTCGCCGCCTCGCTCAGGATCGACATGGGCGGATCGGGAGCCGTCTCCATCGCGGCGTCGAGCTTGTCGGCGAACATGTCGAGGCGACGATCGCGGCCGGCTCCGCGTCGGCGAAGAGATGCGCCATTTCGGCCGCGGTGTAGAGCGGATTGACATTGACCAGGACGCAGCCCGCCTTGAAGACGCCGAAAGCGACGATCGGGATAGGCGAGCCCGTTCGGGGATCTGGACCGCCACCCGCGAGCCTTGCTCGAGGCGCAATGTTTCACGCAGATAGGCGGCGAAAGCGTCCGAGCGGCGATCGATGTCGGCGAAGCTGAGGCTCGCCGCCATGCCGTTCGGCAGGATCGCGGTGAAGGCCTTGGCGCCGCCCGCGGCGCGCCGCGAGGGCGCGGGCGGCGTCGCCGAGCAGACGATAGGGCGGCGCCTCGATCCGCGCCGGCGCATTGTCCGGGTAGAAAGCGAGCCAGGGCAGGTTTGCGCCTTGCGTCCGGTTGACCGTCGTCGCCTTGTCGCTCATCGGCGTCTCCCAAAGGCTTCTTACTCTATTTAAGGCATTTCGAAAGCCGGCGGGGAGCTTGCCCCGCCGGCCTCTATGATATACGCGCTTGGGCTCGCTGAGGGATTGGGAGCTGACGACATTTGCCTGAACCACGAAAAATAAATTGGGTCCATGCGTCGACCCTCCTCGCCGTCGCCATTCTTGTCGGCACCGAAATGGTCGGCGCGTCCTGGGCCGCCGGATGGGCGCTCGGCGGCCTTTTGCAGCTCGACCCCCTTGTCAGCCGGGCCATTGAGGCGGGCTTCGCCTTATGCGGCTTCGTGCTGCTCTATTATTTCATGCGCACCGCCATCAAGAACGAACCGATCCGCGATTAGGGGCTTGGCCTCGCCTTCGCGCCTGGCCGCGCCGAGAGGCGCCGCCATGACGCGGCCGGCGGGCGGTCAGCCGCTGCGCGAGCTCTCGCCGAGCCTGAGCCAGCGCGACCGCGCGCAAGGTAGGCTGGAC
>CAWESJ010000282.1:0-8623 GCA_963811015.1 uncultured Alphaproteobacteria bacterium
GGCGTGGCCTTCCGCCTGGCGATCCCCAAGCAGCCTGGAATGGACTCATTCGCCGTAACGCGCGACGCGACGGAGCTCACTTTCCCCGACGACTGCCCGGTGTGGGCGGGCTGGAACAACCCGGAAGGCCCCAGCCGCCCGGAAGGCGGATTCATCGGCTCGCAGGAATGGCGATACCTGCCCAACAGGATTTCAGGGCTGAACCCCGGTTACAAGCACGGCCTGCCGTTCCTGGTCCAGACACCCGCGGCGTATGTGGCCATCACCGAGAGCGACCTGCTGGACTGGTCGGGCATGTGGCTGGCGAGCTGCAAGGTTTCGCCGCAAGATTTGGCCTCGCCATAGCCATAATCAATGGCGAGCAGCGCGCCGCCCTCGGCCGCGATCCTGCGCGCGAGAAAGCTCATCAGCTCCGCCGCGGCGACGCCAAGCTCGAGAATCTCGCCAGCCGTTCCGCCAGCGCCGAGGTCGGGCACCGCCTCGGGCGCAAGGCCGAAGCCGAGCCGGCCCTCGGCGTCGAGGCCTATGAGCCGCTCGCGCCAGCCTCCTTCGCAGCGGACATAGTGGCGCACGGGCAGAGCATCGAAAAATTCATTCGCGATGAAAATCGCGGGGCCTGCGGGCGCAGCTTCAACGCGATCATGCCATGCGATGGGAACGCCCGATGCGGCGAGGGCCCGGCGCTGGATTTCCCGCAAGGGCTCGCTCGTCTCGACAAGATGCAGATCGAGCGCGCGCAAGAAATCCGGGGCGACGCGCGCCGCGCGCAAGGCGTCCGCCATCAGCGCGCCGCGCCCGGGCCCAAGCTCGACGAGCCGGACCGGATCCGGCGCGCCCATCATGCGCCAGGCTTCTACGCTCCAAAGGCCGATCAATTCCCCGAACATCTGGCTGATCTCGGGCGCCGTGACGAAATCGCCTTGCGCTCCGAACGGCTGTCGCGACCGGTAATAGCCATGGGTCGGATGGGCGAGCGCGAGAGTCTATGTAGCGTTCGAGGCTGATCGGCCCGTCTTGCGCGATCATGTCGCGAATGATGGATTCGAGCGCGTTCATGCCAAGGCTTCGGACCGGCGCGACGCGCGCTGAATGAGAAAGAGGCCGACGGCGATCAAGGGCAGCGACAGAAGCATTCCCATGGTCGCGCCGCCGAATAGAAAGCCGAGCTGCGGGTCCGGCTCGCGAAAAAATTCGCAAATGATTCGCGCGACGCCATAGCCGACCGCGAAAAGCCCGCACACGAGACCAGGCTTCTGGAGCGCGCCGAGCCGGATCGCGACAAAAAGCGCAATGAACAATGCGACGCCTTCGAGGCTCGCCTCATAGAGCTGGCTCGGGTGGCGCGGCCAAGGTCCGGCGCCGGGGAAGACCATCGCCCAGGGGACGTCGGTCGGTCGGCCCCAGAGTTCAGGCTTGATGAAATTGGCGATGCGCCCAAGGAAAAGCCCGATAGGCGCCGCGGCGCAGCAGACGTCGCCGAGGCTCAAGGCCGAAACGCCCCTATGCCTGGCGAGGACGTAAATCGCGATCGCGGTTCCGACAACCCCTCCGTGGAACGCCATGCCGCCCCTCCACACCGCCGGAATTTCTTCCGGATGGGCGAAAAAAAACGCCGGGTTATAAAACAGGACATAGCCGATCCGGCCGCCGAGAATGACCCCGATCGCGGCGTAGAAGAGAAGATCGTCTATGCAGGCGGCGTCGGGGCGGGGCGCCGCGCCATAAGGCGTCGTTGGAAACCAAGGCCCGCGCATAGGCCCAGCCGAGCGCAAGCCCCGCGACATAGGCCAGCGCATACCAGCGGATCGGAAACGGTCCAATCCCGAAAAAAGGTCCAATCGCGACCAGCACCGGATCGATATTGGGATAGGGGATGAGGATCGGCATGGGCGCTCCGAGCGTCTGGCGGTGATGCGGCGCCGCGGAAACGGCGTCAAGCATGGCTCCGCGCTTTTGCCGCAAGAGCGTTACCGCCCTATGTCAGAAAAATTCGGGCGGACGAAAACATATTGTGCTAAACGGGCGCCGATGGGAGCATGTTGTCATAAAGAGTTGATCGCGTTTTTCGATTCCGACCTGCTCCCGCCGCGTGAATTCGAGCGTTTTAACCCCGGCGGCGTTGACGCCGGCGGGATGCGCTCCAAGGGAGTCGAAGAATGCCGCAAAATAAGGTTTTCGAGGATTTCACCCGTCTGATGACGGATGCGTCGGAGATGGCGCAAGGCGTCCGCCGCGAAGCGGAAACCGCGATGAAAAGCCAAATCGAGCGGTTCCTTGCGACGATGGACGTCGTCACGCGCGAGGAGTTCGAGGCGGTCAAGCAAATGGCGGCGGCGGCGCGCGACGAAAACGAGAAGCTCGGCAAGAGACTGGCGGCTCTGGAGGCTGAACTCGCGGCGAAGCCGAAGGACGCCAGAAAATAAGAAGCGAAGGGCTCGCGCGGTCCCCGCGCCAGGGCCGCTCCCATGGACTTCCTATTCGATTGCGGTCGAGCAGATTGGGGCCGGGAGAGCGGCCTTATTCATAGCCTCCTCGAATTCATGGCCTCCTCGGCGAGCTCCGCGCCTGCCGCAACTTCCGTTTCCCCTTGCCGGTTTCGGTCATGAGGAACAACCGATCGGCGCCCTCATCGTCCCCGGAGCCCGCACAATGGCCGACTATGAAACGGACAGCATAGCCACACGCTGGAGCCTTCGCGACCTCGTTCGGGAATGGCCCTATTTCGCGATGCTGGTTCTCACCCTTTTCGGCGTCGCCTACACGAGCGTCGCGCGCCAGTCGATGACGACCTATTGGATCGTTCTGGTGCCTTGCTTCGGCGCGATCTGCATCGCCTCCCATTGGAGCGAGGTCGAGGGCCGGGACGAGCATTGGCGTCTTGTCCGAACCCAGGTTCTCCACTGGGCGGCGGTCATATTGGCGATGAAGCTCGTGTTCGTCGCCGACGTGAGGCAAATCATGAATTCCGACGCCAGCGCGCTCATGGCGCTCACGATCCTGGCGCTCGGCACTTTTACCGCAGGAATCCATGTCTCCTCCTGGCGCGTCTGCCTGGTCGGGACCATCCTGGGCCTTGGCGTTCCAGCCATCGCCTGGCTCGAGGAATCGACGCTGCTTTTGCTTTTGGGGGCGATCGTTCTGATCGCCTGCGCCTCGCTGTTCCTCTTGCGTGGCCGAGGCGCCGGCGCGGGCGGGACGACCCCGGCCTCGTACTGAACCCGGCTTCATGCTGAAAATGAGATCCGGCGGCTGCCGGGGCTAAAGCATGCCAAGCTGCCTGCGGCCCCCGGCTCAGCCCCGCCCCTTGCGCGCGGGCGTCGGCGCGCCGGCCTCCGCCATGCGCGCCGTAAGGCTGAGATCGGCGGGCGGGGCGACGCCGGAATAATGCGCGATCGCAAAGCGCACGAGCACGCCGATCGCGGCCGCGAGCGGCACCGCGATCAAAAGGCCCACGAAGCCGAAAAGATAGCCGAAGGCGGAGATGGCGAAAATCACCCAAACGGGATTGAGCTTGATGCGCGCGCCAACGAGATAGGGCGAGAGCGCATAGTCGGCGACGGATTGGCCGATGATGAAAATGCCGAGGACGACCGGGATCATGCTCCAGCTCGGCCAAAACTGAAGAATGGCCACCGCGCCCGACAGGACGAGCCCGCAGAGCAGACCGAGGTAAGGCACGAAACTGAGCGCGCCGGATGCAAGGCCAATCAAAATTCCATGGTTGAGGCCGATCAATTTTAACGCCATGGCGTAAAAGACCGCGAGAATGAGGCAGATCGTTCCCTGGCCGCGCAGAAAGGCGCCGATCGTGCCGTCAATCTCCTCAGCCAGAGCGCGCACTTCGCCGCGATAGGCGGCGGGGATCGCACCTTCGAGCGCGGCGAGAGCGCCCTTCCAGTCTTGAACAAGATAGAAGGCGATGATCGGGGTCAGCACCAAAAGCGAAAATATGGAGATCAAAGCCTGGCCGCCGGACCACAGCGACCCGAGGACGCTCGTCGCCCAGCTCGCGCCCAGCGGCGCCAATTGGCCGCCGGCCTGTTCGGCCTGGCTCAGCCCCTCGCCGATGATCTTGCGCAGCCATGGGCGGTTCGGATCGTCGGCGAGCGCTTGAAGCTGCGCGACATAGCCCGGAAAATCGTCGACGAAAAGCGCGACCTCCGCGCCGAGAACCGGCGTCAGGAGAACGATCCCGGTGATCACCGCGGCGAAGAAAAGGCCGATGATGGCGAGGGCGGCGACGGAGCGGTTCAATCCCTGCCGCTCGAACCAATCGACCAGCGGAGCGAGCAGATAGGCGAGCGCGACCGCGGCCACGAAAGGCAGCAGGATCTCGCGCAACAGCACGACCGCTGCGATGACGACGGCGAGCGTCGCTATCCAGAAGATGAGGGGCCGCGGCGGCTTCATGGCCGACACTATGACGGCAAGCGCGGTCATGGGCAATATGGCGGCGCGCCGCACGAACAAGCGGTTTGCCGACAGCCGGAGGCAAGCGCCGCGATCGGCGAATCCATTCCCGATCCAGAAATCTGTTCTATTGGGGACAATATCTCGCAGACCTGTTGCCTAGAGGCGCCACGTTGTGATTCCCTAGCGAAACGCGGAGGAGTTGCTCTTTGAGTCGCGCCGGGAGGCGCAGCGCGGCTCATGCCTGTCATTTTGCGTTCGACTCAATCGCATTCGACTCGCGCGCGTTCGAGTCAATCGCGTTCGCCTCACTCGCGTCTTGCTTGTCGCGGCTCATCGAAACAGCTCTGTTTCGAGGCCGCATTGTCTCAAAGGCCCCGGAATGTCGCTTTTGCAATTCGAAGCTCCGCGCACCGAACATCCTGTCGACATTATCGAGAGGCTGGCCGCGCATAACCGATGGCCTTTCGACCGCGACGAAGAGGATGAAATCTCGATCTCGGTCGCCGGCAGCTGGACCGATTACAATATCGCCTTCACCTGGCTTTCCGATCTTGAGGCGCTTCATGTCGCCTGCGCCTTCGACCTCAAGGCGCCGGCGCTGCGCAAGATCGAGCTCGTCAGCCTGATCGCGCTCATCAATGAACAATTGTGGATCGGCCATTTCGACATCTGGCCCAATGATGGCATCGTCATGTTCCGGCATTCGCTGCTGCTCGCCGGCGGGGCCGCGCTCAATGGGCAGCAGTGCCAAACCGTCCTCGCGAGCGCCGTGCGCGCCTGCGAGCGTTATTACCAGGCGTTTCAATTCGTCGTATGGGCCGGCAAGACCGGACGCGAGGCGATCGACACGGTCATGCTCGAGACCAAGGGCGAAGCCTGAATATGGCCGCGCCGGAGGCGGATCGATTTCCATCCTCGCTCGTTCTCGCCGGAGCGGGCAGAATGGGCGCGGCGATGCTGCGCGCCTGGCTCGACCGGGGTTTTGATCCGCGCCGAATCCGCGTGATCGATCCGCAGCCCTCGCCGCTCATCGCCGCGCTCGCCGCCGAGAAGGGCTTCACGCTGAACGCCGCGCCGGCGCGCGCGGACGTTCTCGTCCTCGCAATGAAGCCGCAGGCGCTCGATGACGCGGCCGCGCTTGCGCCGCTCGTGGACCCGCAAACGCTTGTCCTATCCATCCTCGCAGGCAAGACCATCGCCAATATCGCGGCGCGGCTGCCGCAGGCGCGCGCCATCGTGCGGGCCATGCCCAATCTGCCCGCCGCCGTGGGGCGCGGGATAGCCGCGCTCGTCGCCAATGAGGCGACGGCTTCGGCCGAGCAGGCGACGGCCGAAGCGCTGCTCGGCGCCACCGGCGAGGTCGTCTGGCTCGCCGACGAGCGCCTGATCGACGCCGTCACCGCGGTGTCCGGCTCCGGCCCCGCCTATGTCTTTTATCTCGCCGAATGTCTCGCGCAGGCGGCGGCGGCTCTGGGTTTGCCGGCCGATGTCGCCGCGAGGCTCGCCCGCGCGACCGTCGAGGGCTCCGGCGAACTCTTGTTCAAAAGCCGCGAAAGCGCGCCCGCCGAACTGCGCGAAAGCGTGACCTCGCGCGGTGGAACGACCGCCGCCGCCCTCGACGTGCTGATGGCGCCGGACGGTCTTGCGCCCCTGGTCGAACGCGCCGTCCAGGCGGCGCGCCGCCGCGCCGAGGCGCTTTCCGGATGACGCGCGGCGCAGCGGCGTTTCTCGGCGTCGCAAGGCCAACGTTGGGCCGGCGCCTTATCGCTCTCCTGGCGGCCGCCGCGCTCCCATGCGCCGCCGCGAACGCGGCGGACTCCGACCCGTTTCTCGCCCTGTCCACCCATGTCGAGGGCGTCATCAATTACGTTCGGGCCTCCGAGGTTCAGGTTCTGGTCGATCTCAATCAATCGAAATGCCTGCTCGTGCTGCTGAATGGAGAGGAAATTCGGGCCTGGCAAAAATGTGCTTCGGTCGCCGGCGACCCCAAGCAATATGGTTTCGTCTCGTTCACATCGCCGTTCGGAAACGTTTTCGTCCTGCCCGCCGCCGTCTCCAGCCTGCGCTCCACCAACACATTCGGCTGCAGCATGGCGGTGCGAAGCGGCAAATTCATCCCCGTCAACGAACCCTGTCCCGTCGCGCATAAGGCCCTTGTCGGCGAATAGGCGATTGGCTTTGAGGCGCCTTGGAACCCGGCCGCCGAGGCGCTACATAAGCGAGCGATAATGCAACGATCCTGCAATGACCCTGGAGGCTGAGATGGTCGATGCGCATGACGACGACAAAACGGCCGCCTTGGGCGGCGCGCCAGACGCGAAGGACATCGCCGCAGCGCCGAGGGATCCAAAGGCCGCGATCATAGAAGCGCTGCTCGAGCTCGCCGGCGAGCGCAATTGGGAAGACATCGCAATTTCGGACGTCGCGACAAGGGCGAATGTCCCGCTCTCGACCTTCCGTGAGTTTTTTCCCTCGAAAGGCGCGGTTCTCGCCGCCTTCTCGCGCAAGATCGACCGCATCGTTCTCGATGGGACGACCGATGATCTCATGGGCGAGCCGGCCAAGGAGCGCTTGTTCGACGTGTTGATGCGCCGCCTCGACATACTCGCGCCCTATAAGCTCGGGCTGGAAGGCGTTTCGGATTGGGCGAAGCGCGATCCGCTCGCGGCCGCCGCTCTCAATGGCGTCGTCGTCAATTCGATGCGCTTCATGCTGGAGGCCGCCGGCATCGACACCGAGGGCGTCGTCGGCGGGCTGAAGCTGCAGGGCCTCGCACTGGCCTGGGCTCGGGTTCTTTCGGTCTGGTTCCGCGACGACGACAAGGGCCTCGCCTCGACCATGGCCGCGCTCGACCGCGAATTGACGCGGGGCGGACGTTTCGTCGAGCGGGCCGAAGATTTGAACCGGCTCGCGTCGCCGCTGTTTTCGCTGGCGCGCGCCGTGTTCGAGCGCCGCCGCGCCGGCCCCGACGACGATCGCGGCCGCGCCGCGCGCGACGCGCGCGAGGCTTCCTAGGGAAAGATCCGGCAGGGCGTCAGGGCGCGGGCCGCCGCGCCCGTGACCCGGGTTCGTCAATGCGGGACCAGTCCTTCGGCGCGAGCTCTATGACCTGAGGCGCGGCGGCGCGGCGGCCGTCGGGCGGGGCGGCGAATTTGCCGACCCGAAGCCGCTCAGTCGCCCAGAACCTGATCGACGGCGCGGTCAAGGCCAATCCGATGAAGTCCGAGACGAATCCCGGCAGGATCAGCAGGACCGATCCAAGCGCGGCGAGCGTCCCGTCAAGCACAGCCTCGCGCGAGAGGCCCGCCTGCTGCTGCGACCGGCTGGCCACGGCCTTGCGCAGTCGATACGCGGCCGACAGCCCAAGGCGGCGCAAGATCGCCGCGCCGGCGAGGCTTGTCATGATGCAGAGCAGGACAGCGCCGCTAAAGCCGAGAATCTCCACGATCAGGCCAAATACGGCGATCTCGGCGACGAGCCAGATCACGAAACCGAACAGGAGCCGAGCTGGTAGACGCATGCGCGCGCCCTTCGATTGGAGTTGGAGCATGACCGCCGTCATGCCTGGACTTCAGCCGTTTCTCTTCCCAGATAGAATTATATGATAAAGTTCGCCGTATGGCGCAACTCGCCGCCGCGCAAACCGAGGCGTCAAGCAAAGCGATGCAAAATTCATTCGATCCAACGACAATCATATTCGCGCTTCTGGCCGTCTTTGTGGTCTGGAAACTGCGCTCGATCCTAGGGACCCGGAGCGGGACCGAAAAGCCGCCCAGCAATCCGTTCCTGAACCGGGCGCCAGGAGCCGCAAGCGCGCCTCGGCGCGACGACGCCAAGATCATCGCGTTGCCCGGCGCGCCCGAACCTTCGGCCGCGGTCCGCGACGCGGCTCCGGCCGCTCCGGCCGAGCGCTGGAAACCCTATGCCGAGCCGGGATCGAAGGGCTGGGCGGGGCTCGACGCGATCGCCGCGGCCGATCCGTCATTTGCGATCCAATCTTTCATGGACGGCGCCAAGGCCGCTTATGAGATGATTGTCGGCGCCTTCGCGGCCGGCAATCGCCAAGTGCTGGAGAATCTTCTAGCCAAAGATGTTTACGACGGCTTTTCGGCGGCGATCGCCGAGCGCGAGAAACGCGGCGAAAAAGTCGAGACGACTTTTGTTTCGATCGACAAAGCTCTCATTGAAGACGCCGAGCTTATCGGCGATT
>CAWESJ010000283.1:0-4663 GCA_963811015.1 uncultured Alphaproteobacteria bacterium
TCATGGCGTGCCGCCGCCGCCGTGCGCGGCCACCCCCCACATCCGCCGCCGTAGTGCTCCAAGGACCGCACTTCGGCCGCTTCATTCGGCCCCACCAAGCCACCCGACGTCCGCGCTCCGAAAAACATTCCTCGCCATCGTCACCGGATGCTGTGCCGTACAATGCCAGTTGAGGAACTCCACCCGGCCCAGCGCAACGAGAAATTGTTCCTCGTCCGCCGTGCGCTCTTTCACGAATTTCGCCAGATCCCGACGCGAAAATGACCGCCGTGTTTCCATAAGCGCATCGAGGGCGCAAACCGGCTCGGAGACGTTCCCCTCGCCATGCCGCCACGCGGTTTCCACATCAGCGGCCGACGCGTGCTCAAGCCAGCCGACCCTCGGCGGCTCGAGCGCGCGGGCTCCCACAAAATTGGCCCTATCGTCGATCCACTCCTTACGGCACCGGAATTCGGCAAGACATTTATTCGAAAGCGACGCCCATTGCTTCCCGCCACTTCAGCAGGACATCCTTCGCTTTCCAGTCGGACCGCTTCTTTCCGAAACCTTCCCCCTCGTAGTCCCCCATTGACAGCAGCGCATCGACGAATTTCCGCGTCCGTCCATAGGCGCAATCACTCAAGTGAATATTGAAATCGACCACCATCCCGAGCCCGACGAAGTAATCGAGTAAATAATTCCTGGCCAAGGCAACTCCCTGCTCGCGCGACAATTCGCTCGGGATCACGATCTCGATCTCCCGCGCCAAAGCAGCGTCCTCCCGCAGCTCCATCGCCTCGACCTCGTTCCAGAAAGATAACTCGATTTGCACTAACGCCTCCGGTGCATTTGGCGGGAGCAGAATTTCCGAATACAAGGTATCGCCGCCTTCGGAGAAATCGCATTCATAACCCAGCCGGTCGCCACAGCAGGTGCGATTCGGAGTTATAGGCCGCCGCAGCCACCACGCTCCGCCCTTGGGACCGACTTACCGTTTTCACGTTCAAGAATAAATAAATTGCTTATTGATCTTCCCTTTCATAGGCGCCGCCCGGACCCACGTCCACGCTCATGACGTTGCATGCCAAAGACCGAAGCTCACCGCCGACCGCGCGAATGCCAAAGCGCAAAAGGACCCAAATCGCCTAGGCGTCGGCGGCGCGGCGGAAACGCACCATGCGTCGCCGCATGCCGCCGGCGCGCCGTTGATCTGGACCAATCGGGACGATGTGCGATAGGGGATCCCACTTCGTCGCGCCCTCGCTCGCGCCGCCCTGGGTAAAGGGCCACCAAACCAGCGCGAAATCTTTCAACGCCTTCGGCAAGCTCCTCGTCTCGCGCGGAAGCAATTCGTTGATTTGACACTTCCAACGTCCCTCGCTCGCCAACGCGATCTTTGTCGTCACGCATCGCGCCAAGGCTTCCGTCGCCGGCTCGATCCTCCCATGCCCGCCATTAGGTAGCCGCCGAAGAGCAGCGCCACTGCTGGGCGGCGATGCGGCAAGCGCTTGTTACGAGCGCGGCGGCCGTGGCGCTGCTCTTCGGCGGCGACCAATGGCGGGCATGGAAGGATGAGCCGGCGACGGAAGCCTTGGCGCGAATGCGTGACGACAAAGATCGCGTTGGCGAGCGAGGGACGTTGGATGTGTCAAATCAACGAATTGCTTCCGCGCGAGACGAGGAGCTTGCCGAAGGCGTTGAAAGATTTCGCGCTGGTTTGGTGGCCCTTTACTTAGGGCGGCGCGAGCGAGGGCGCGACGAAGTGGGATCCCCTATCGCACATCGTCCCGATTGGTCCAGATCAACGGCGCGCCGGCGGCATGCGGCGACGCATGGTGCGTTTCCGCCGCGCCGCCGACGGCTTCGGTTGCGCAGCATCTTTTTGCGCTTTGGCATTCGCGCGGTCGGCGGTGAGCTTCGGTCTTTCGGATGAACGTCGTGGTTGGACATGGGTCCGGCAGGCGCGAATGTCGGGAAGATCGATGGCGATTCATTATTCGAACGTGAAAACGGTGAGTCGGTCCGAAGGGCGGAGCGTGGTGGCTGCGGCGGCCGATCGCTCAAAATCGCGCCTGTGGGACGACCGGCTGGGTTATGAATGCGATTTCTCCGGAAGCGGCGATGCCTTCTATTCGGAAATTCTGCTCCCGCAAAATGCGCCGGAGCGTTGGTCGAATCGAGAAATCTTCTGGAACGAGGTCGAGGCGATCGAAGTGCGCAAGGACGCTGCTTTGGCGCGGGAGATCGAGATCGTGATCCCGAGCGAATTGTCGCGCGAGCAGGGGATTGCCTTGGCCAGGAATTATTTACTCGATTACTTCGTCGGGCTCGGGATGGTGGTCGATTTCAATATTCACTTGAGTGATTGCGCGGATGGACGGACGCGGAAATTCGTCAATGCGCTGCTGTCGATGCGGGAGATCGAGGGGGAAGGTTTCGGAAAGAAGCGGTCCGACTGGAAAGCGAAGGATGTCCTGCTGAAGTGGCGGAAGCAATGGGCGTCGCTTGCGAATAAATGTCTTGCCGATTCCGGTCGTAAGGAGTGGATCGACGATAGGGCCAATTCTGTTCGAGGGCGCGGGCTCGAGCCGCCGAGGGTCGGCTGGCTTGAGCACGCGTCGGCCGTTGATGTGGAAACCGCGTGGCGGAATGGCGAGAGGATCATTGCCGAGCCGGGGCTCGCGCTGGACGCGCTGGTTGAAGCACGGCGGTCATTTTCGCGTCGGGATCTGGCGAAATTCGTGAAAGAGCGCACGGCGGACGAGGAACAATTTCTCGTTGCGCTGGGCCGGGTCGAGTCCTCGACTGGCATTGTACGGCACGGCGTCGGTGACGATGGCGAGGAATGTTTTTCGACGCGGACGTCGGGTGGCTTGGTGGGGCCGAATGAAGCGGCCGAAGTGCGGTCCTTCGAAGACAGTGCGGGACGGTCGATCGGCGCGGGCGGATTGAGAGAGGCGGCGAAGGCGTGGGAGGCCGAGGGATTGCGGATTCGCGGAGTTGGCCTGACCTACGATCTGGCCAAAGCTCTCCAGAAGAGGACCGGGATCAAGAGCGTCGCCGTGCATGGAATTCTTGGGAGATGGAAGAAGAAGGAGGATCTACTCGAGGAACGGGACGTCCTCGTCGTGAACGACGTCGCCAAACTCAGCGAGAAGCAGAAAAAATGGATGTTGGCTGCGGCGCGCGCCGTTCATGCGAAACTGGTGTTGGTCGACGGGGAGAAGTTCAAGATGGTTGATGGCGCGCGTATTGGACTCGATATTGAGGCATTCGAGATCTTGGCGGCCGAATGAGCGGTGCATAGAAGCGGGTTGGAACGTCTCCCGAGAGGCGGAACATTTGCGCGCGCCTGACGAAAGAGAGAAAGAAGCGGGAGACTTTCGCCTCCCGCCTCGTCGGCTGTCAGTGTTTCTGGAAGGCGAGAGCGGCTCCGGTTTTGGTCAGGGCGAAGATCAGCAAGGAGATGCCGCATCCCAGGCCGATCGCGGGATAGATCATGAGGCCCTGCGCGTGAGAGGCGAAGGCGAAGGCGTTCATCGCGGCGGATGTGGCGAGGGTTCCGACGATTGCCGGGGAGGCGTATCGGCTGACGGCGGGGCGGATGTCGATGGGCGCGACAAGCAGGGCGACTTCGAGTGCGATGAAGCCGAGATCGATGCCGACGGCCATGAGCCAGGCTCCCGTGGTTCCTGATCCGGTGACGAGTTGGACGCCTTCAGCAAGGTGGGAGAGCGAGAGGCCGACGAGGACGAGGCCCACGGCGAGGATTCCAGCGGCGGCGATAGCGGGCGAGATCTGAAGTTTTTTCGGAGCGTGTTTTTTGGCGCGCTTGGCGGGTTTGAGCTTCTGTTTGTCGAGAGCGACGACATTGGATTTACGTTGGATGTTTGCGTTGGCGGTCATTGTTGAGCTCCTTCGTCTTGATGACAAAGGCGCCCGACTATGCGGGGTCGGCGCGGGTCGAGGAGCGCGGAGCGACCGCCGGAGGCGGCGAATGGGGGAGCCGATTTCGTCGATCGAAATAGCGAAAATGTGCGCGCTTGCGCGCTCCTTGCGATCGGCGAAATTGGGGGAACCGTTCGTCCTCGAGGCGTGCTGGAACCGCATGGTACAATGGGCGATCAGAAAGAAAGAAAATGGTTCAGCTGCCTCGGTCCAAGATCCCTCAGGATGGAGCGCGCGGGTTCAGGCGCTTCGATCTCGTTCGAGACGGGCGGGGCCGTGCGACCTGATGGGGTGTGAGGGCCTGGGCGCTTTTTAGAAACCTCGGTGTATTCGGGGCGGCGAGAGTTTTGAAGCCATCGGCGCCGGCGCGGGCGAGCCTTCGGTCCTGGAGTTGAAGGCTCCGGGAGCGCGCGGAGAAGGGGAGGTCCTCACTTGTCGAGATACCTGGTTTTAGGTATATGTATATCCGCCATGAGGTATCCAATGGCCTATAGCATCAAAGACCCGGAAACCGATCGAATTATCCGCGAACTTGCGCGGGTCAAAGGCAAGCCGATCCTGGATTGCATCCGTGAGGCTTGTGAAAATGAGCTTGAGCGGGAGCGCGTGAAAATCCCGCTCTGGGAGCGGCTGCAACCTCTGGTCAAGCGGGTCGCCAGTGCGCCGAAAACCGGCCGGCGTGCGGACAAGGCGTTTTTCGACGAACTGTCGGGCGATGAGCAATGATGATCGACGC